>NZ_LZKD01000182.1:0-25748 GCF_001668695.1 Mycobacterium sp. E2497 | reverse complement strand
CGTCGACGTCGAACGCCGCGCACACCGCGGCGATGCGCCGTAATTCGTTGTCCGGCAACACCACCTGACCGACCAGCGCCCGCGCGTCGGCGATCCGGCGGGCCAGCTCGGCCTCGGCGTCGGCGTAGCTTTCGGCGAATGCGTCGGGGTCGGCCTCGTAGGCCATGCGCTGGCGGACGACCTGGACCCGCACGTCGACGTCGCGCGACGCGTGCACGTCGACGGTGAGACCGAACCGGTCCAGCAGTTGCGGGCGCAGCTCGCCCTCTTCGGGATTCATGGTGCCGATCAGCACGAACCGGGCCTCGTGCGAATGGGAGATGCCGTCGCGTTCGATGTGCACCCGGCCCATCGCGGCGGCGTCCAGCAGCACGTCCACCAGATGGTCGTGCAGCAGGTTGACCTCGTCGACGTAGAGCACCCCGCCGTGGGCGCGGGCGAGCAGCCCCGGCGAGAAGGCATGCTCGCCGTCGCGCAGCACCCGCTGCAGGTCCAGCGAGCCGATCACCCGGTCTTCGGTTGCGCCGAGCGGCATTTCGACGAGTCCGGTCCCGTCGCTACCGTTGGCGGCGGACAGCAGCGCCGCCAGACCGCGCACGGCCGTCGACTTGGCCGTGCCCTTTTCGCCCCGGATCAGCGCGCCGCCGATCTCCGGTCGAACCGCGCACAACAGCAGCGCCAGGCGCAGCTGGTCGTGCCCGACGATCGCGCTGAACGGATACGGCCTCACGGTAGCTCCGTCAGGCCGGAGCCCGGGCGCAGCATCGGCACGTGCGGGACGCCGTCGTCGACGAAATCATCACCGGCGCGCACGAAGCCGTGCTGGGCGTACATGTCGGCCAGATAGGTTTGCGCGTCGATCCGGCACGGGTAGTCGCCCACCTCGGCCAGGGCGGCGCGCAGCAGCCGAGTGGTGTGGCCCTGCCCGCGGGCGCTGCGTTTGGTGCACAGCCGGCCGATCCGGAACGTCTTTCGGCCGCCGGCGTGCTCCTCCATCAAGCGCAAGGTGCAGATCACCTCGCCCTCGGGCGTCTCGAGCCAGAAGTGCCGCGTCTCGGCGAGCAGGTCGCGCCCGTCGAGCTCCGGGTACGGGCAGGCCTGTTCCACCACGAACACCTCCACCCGCAACTTGAGCAGCTCGTAAAGGGTCCGCGCGCCAAGGTCTTTGGCCCAGGACCGACGCAAAGCTTCACTCATGACCGAACCCCCGAATCGGACCTCAACCCCAGCACGTCTGTGCTCCAGGACCACACCTCGTCGTACAGCGCCGGCTCATTGGACAGCTCGACGCCCAGCGACGGCACCATCTCTTTGAGCGCGGGCAGCCAGGAGCGGTAGCGGTCGGCGAAGCACCGCTGCAACACCTCGAGCATGGCCGACACGGCCGTCGACGCTCCCGGAGAGCCGCCCAGCAGCCCGGCGATGCTGCCGTCGGCGGCGGCCAGCACGGTGGTGCTGAAATCCAGCACGCCCCCCTTGCGCCTGTCGCGCCGGATCACCTGCACGCGCTGACCGGCCACGGTCAGCTCCCAGTCGGAATCCACCGCGCTGGGCGCGAATTCGCGCAACGCGTGGATGCGGTCCGGTTCGGACAGCCGCAGCTGGCCGATCAGGTAGTTGACCAGCTTCAGCTGGGTGAGGCCCACCCCGAGCATGGACACCGCGTTGTCGGGTTTCACCGAGCGGGGCAGGTCGGACAGGCGGCCGTGCTTCAAGAACTTCGGCGACCAGCCGGCGTACGGCCCGAACACCAGCCACGGTTTGCCGTTGACGAACCGCAGGTCCAGGTGCAGAGCGCCGAGCGGCGGGGCTCCCGGTGCCGGCACCCCGTACACCTTGGCCCGGTGGGCGGCGACGAGCTGCGGGTTGTCGGTGCGCAGGAACCGGCCGCCGATGGGGAATCCGGCGAAACCCCTGACCTCTTCGATGCCGGACTTCTGCAGCAACGGCAGCGCGTCGCCGCCGGCCCCGACGAAGACGAATTTGGCGTTCAGCCGGTGCTTTTCGCCGGTGCGCCGGTTGCGCAGCAGCAGCGTCCAGGTGCCGTCGGACTGCCGCGTCAGATCGCGGACCTCGTGGCCGAACAGCGCGGTCGCGCCGCCCTGCACGCAAAAGCCGACGAGTTGGCGGGCCAGCGCACCGAAGTCCACGTCGGTGCCGTGCGGGGCCCAGTTCAGGGCGGTCGGCTCGGAGAAGTCGCGCCTGGCGGCCATGAACGGCAGCCGGCGGGCGAACTCGCTCGGGTCGTCGATGAATTCGGTGCCGGCGAACAGGGGGTTGGGCGCCAGGGCCCGCTGCCGTCGGCACAGAAACTCGACGCGCCGCGCGCCGCGGACGAAGCTCACGTGCGGAAGCGGGTTGAGGAAGCCGGTGTCGGTCAACATCCCGTTCTCGACGGCGTACGCCCAGAATTGGCGGCTCACCTGGAACTGCTCGTTGATGCGCACCGCCTTGGTGATGTCGATCGAACCGTCGGCGTTCTCCGGGGTGTAGTTGAGCTCGCACAGCGCGGAATGCCCCGTGCCGGCGTTGTTCCAGGGGCTGCTGCTTTCCGCGGCGACGGCGTCCAGCCGCTCGACAACGGTCATCGACCAGTCGGGCTGCAACCTGCGCAGCAACGCACCCAGCGTTGCGCTCATGATGCCCGCGCCCACCAGCACGACGTCCGTGCGTGCGGTTCTGGCTAGCGACGACACCTGCTCCTTGGTCCTTTCCTCGACTGCGCCGACACTCAGGCTATCCCGAGGTAAACCCGGCACGAACGGCATGCGCCCCCCGGTGGCCAGCAAAACCTCTAAGCTGGCCTGGTGAGTGGCGGGGTGACTGGCTGGGAACCCGATGTCCTGCCCGGCTATTGGCAGCGCACCATCCCCCTCGGGCCCGACCCGGTCGGCGAAGGGGAGATCGTCGCGACGCTGATCCGGCGCGGTGAGCCGGCCCGGCGGCCCGGCCCGGGCCACGCGGTCCTGGCCGTGCACGGCTACACCGATTACTTCTTCAACACGGCGCTCGCCGATCACTTCGCCGATCGCGGCTTCGCCTTCTACGCGCTGGACCTACAGAAATGCGGCCGGTCGCGCCGCGACGGGCAGACGCCGCACTTCATCACCAATCTCGACGACTACGACGCCGAACTCGAACACGCGCTGGCCGTCATCCGGGAGCACGACCGGTCCCCCCGGGTTCTGGTGTACGGCCATTCCGCCGGGGGGCTCATCGTGTCGTTGTGGCTGGACCGGCTTCGCCGCCGCGATGCCGCGGCCCACGCCACCGTCGGGGGGTTGGTGCTCAACAGCCCGTTCTTGGACCTGCACGGCCCGGCGGTCCTGCGGCTGCCGGTCACCTCGGCGCTGATCGCCGGCCTGTCGCGGGTGCGCTCCAAGGGGGTGGTCCGCACACCCACCGAGGGCGGTTACGGCACCACCCTGCACCGCGACTACCACGGTGAGTTCGACTACGACCTGCAGTGGAAACCATTGGGCGGCTTCCCCATCACGCTCGGCTGGCTCAACGCCATCCGCCGCGGCCACGCCCGGTTGCACCGCGGGCTCGACGTCGGGGTGCCCAACCTGATCCTGCGCTCGGATCACACCGTGCGAGAGACCAGCGACGCGACGTCCATGCAGTGCGGCGACGCGGTGCTCGACGTCACCCAGATCGCCAGGCGGGCCGGCTGCATCGGGAATCACAGCACCATCGTTCCCATCGGCGACGCCAAACACGACGTCTTCCTGTCGCTGCCGCAGCCCCGGCAGGCGGCCTATCGCCAGCTGGACCTCTGGCTCGACGACTACCTCGACGCCGAACGCACGGACGCCTCGCCCTCATCGAGGAAGGGCTGACGGGGTGGAGACGTACGACATCGCGATCATCGGAACCGGTTCGGGCAACATGCTTCTCGACGATCGCTTCCTGGCCAGGCGCGCGGCGCTGTGCGAGCACGGCACGTTCGGCGGGACCTGCCTCAACGTCGGGTGCATCCCGACCAAGATGTTCGTCTACGCCGCCGAGGTCGCCACGACGATCCGCGACGCCGCGCGCTACGGGATCGACGCACACATCGACCGGGTGCGCTGGGACGACATCGTCTCGCGCATCTTCGGCCGGATCGATCCGATCTCGATGAGCGGGGAGGACTACCGCCGCGCATCACCCAACGTCGACCTGTACAGCCAGCACACCCGGTTCGGACCGGTTCAGTCCGACGGTCGCTACCTGTTGCGCACCGATGCCGGTGACGAATTCACCGCCGAGCAGGTGGTGATCGCGGCTGGGTCGCGCCCGGTGATTCCGCCTGCGATCGCCGACTGCGGCGTCGCCTATCACACCAGCGACACGATCATGCGGATCCCCGAGCTGCCCGAGCACCTCGTGATCGTCGGAAGTGGCTTCGTCGCCGCCGAATTCGCCCACGTCTTCTCCGCCCTCGGCGTCCACGTCACGCTGGTGATCCGTGGCGGCTCCATGCTGCGGCACTGTGACGACACCCTGTGCAAACGCTTCACCCGTATGGCCGCGTCCAAATGGGAGCTGCGCACCCACCGCAACGTCGTGGGGGGCACCGACAACGGCTCGGGCGTCTCGCTGCGGCTCGACGACGGGTCCACGCTGAACGCCGACCTGCTGCTGGTCGCCACCGGCCGGGTGTCCAACGCCGACCTGCTCGACGCCGAACAGGCGGGCGTCGATGTCGAGGACGGCCGGGTGCTGGTCGACGAATACCAGCGGACCTCGGCGCGTGGCGTCTTCGCCCTCGGCGACGTCTCCTCGCCGTACCAGCTCAAGCACGTCGCCAACCACGAGGCCCGCGTCGTGCAACACAACCTGCATTGCGACTGGGACGACACCGGGTCGATGGTGATGACCGATCACCGCTACGTGCCGTCGGCGGTGTTCACCGATCCGCAGGTGGCGACCGTCGGCCTGACCGAAAACCAGTCCATCGCAAAGGGATTCGATATCTCCGTCGCGATACACGACTACGGCGATGTGGCCTACGGGTGGGCGATGGAGGACACCACCGGGATAGTCAAGCTGATCGCCGATCGGAACACCGGCCGGCTGCTGGGGGCGCACATCATGGGCCCCCAGGCGTCATCGATCATCCAGCCGCTGATCCAGGCCATGAGTTTCGGGCTGACCGCCCCGCAGATGGCCCGCGGACAGTACTGGATTCATCCGGCGCTGCCGGAGGTTGTCGAGAACGCGCTACTGGATCTGGGCTAGTGGCGATCGCAAGCGCGGCGTAGCCGGGCGCCGCGGGTCGCCACCATCGGACCAGTGCGATCGCAAGCGCGGCGTAGCCGGGCGCCGCGGGTCGCCACCATCGGACCAGTGCGATCGCAAGCGCGGCGTAGCCGGGCGCCGCGGGTCAGCGCCGCTGGCACCGGGGGCACAGGCCGTGCAGCGTCAGGCCCGCGGCTTCGGACAGCGCGAAGGAACTGCCCGCCATCGCGTGTTCCAACGCCGAACTGAGCTGCCGGGCGGGCACCTCGATGATCGAGCCGCATTCGGTGCACACGGCGTGGTGGTGCGGCGCGGTGGCCATCCCGTAGGTCGTGACGCCGCCGTCCAGCGTCAGCGCGTGCAACACCCCCTGCCCGACCAGGGTGGTCACCGTGCGGTAGATGGTGGCCACGTCGGGTGCGTGCGCGCCGTGCGGCAGGCAGGCCTGCACCCGCTTGTGGATCTCCGCCACCGGCAGGTGCCCGTCCACCGGCTCGAGCACGGCCAGCACCTGGATCCGCGACGACATCCGCCGCAGCCCCCTGGCGCGCAGCAGGTCGCCGATCCGGGCGGTGACGGAGGGATCCAATGCTGACGGCTGGGGCGTCACCCGTTCAGTGTCGCGCCGCCGCCCTGGGCGCGCCAGTTTTCCGCCGAATTGGGCCCGCGCACCGGCCATGGCGATTCCTGCGACCCACTTGCATGTAGTTGACCGTGGCGCAAACCGGCACATACAGTCGTGCCGGTTGCTCCCCTCCCGATGCTGGAAGGACCCCGGTGACCAGTACCGAGCTCGACCGGCGCCCGTCATGGACGACCCGGCTTCGCAGCGCCCTGAGCCCGGCGGAGTGGTGGCGGCTCGCCGCCATGCTGACGGTCATCGTCGGGCTCCACGTGGTCGGCTGGTTCACCCTGGTGGCCTTGGTTGCGCCCGCACAATTCAGCCTCGGCGGCAAGGCATTTGGTGTCGGCATCGGGCTGACGGCCTACGCCCTGGGCATGCGGCACGCGTTCGACGCCGACCACATCGCGGCCATCGACAACACCACCCGCAAACTGATGAACGACGGGCAGCGCCCCCTGGCCGTCGGATTCTTCTTCTCGCTGGGCCATTCCACGGTGGTCTTCGGGCTGGCGGTCCTGCTGGCGTCGGGGGTCAAGACCGTCGTCGGACCGGTCCGGGACGACTCGTCGAACCTGCATCACTACACGGGGCTGATCGGCACCGGCGTCTCCGGCGTGTTCCTGTATGCGATCGCCCTGCTCAACGTCGTCGTGCTCGTCGGCATCCTGCGGGTGTTCGCCCGGCTGCGCCGCGGCGACTACGACCCGGCCACCGACGGAGCGGAGCTGGAACGGCAGCTGGACAACCGGGGCCTGATGAACCGGATCCTCGGCCGGTTCACCAAGTCGATCACCCGGTCGTGGCACTCCTACCCCGTCGGGCTGCTGTTCGGGCTCGGCTTCGACACCGCCACCGAGATCGCGCTGCTGGTTCTGGCGGGCACCAGTGCGGCCGCCGGGTTGCCCTGGTACGCCATCCTGTGCCTGCCCGTGTTGTTTACCGCCGGCATGTGCCTGCTGGACACCGTCGACGGCTCGTTCATGAACTTCGCCTACGGCTGGGCCTTTTCCAACCCGGTGCGCAAGATCTACTACAACATCACCATCACCGCCCTGTCAGTTGTGGTCGCGCTGCTGATCGGCAGCGTCGAACTCCTCACCCTGCTGCAAGAGCAGTTCGGCTGGCGCGGCCCGTTCTGGAGCTGGATCGGCGGGCTGGACCTCAACGTCGTCGGCTACTTCGTCGTGGGCACGTTCGTCGTCACCTGGGCGGTGGCGCTGCTGGTCTGGCGTTACGGCCGCCTCGAGCAGAAGTGGACGTCCTCCTGACACCGCTGCGCGGCCGGGCCGTCCGGGTGTAGAACAGTGCTCATGACCCTCGCTGGACGCCGGTGATCGCCGGTGCACGAGCTGTCGCTGTGTGAGGCGATCGCCGGTGTGGTCAAGACGCATGCCGACGGCCGGCACGTCGACGTGGTGCGCGTGCGGATCGGCGCACTGCGCCAGGTGGTGCCCGAATCGTTGTCGTTCTGCTGGACGCTGGTGCGAGACGCCGAGGACATGCCGGAGGCCGAGCTGGAACTCGAGTGCGTCGGCGCCGAGGTCCGCTGCCGCGCATGCGGCCGCCAATCGGAGATCACGTCGGCCTGGTCGATCTGGTGTCCGCAGTGCGACAGCTCCGACGTCGAGGTGTTGCGGGGCAACGAATTCTTGGTGACGTCGCTGGACGTATCGTGAAAAGTGAACGCTGCGAACGGGTTTGACCATGGGAAGATTTCATCGGCACGACGACGGAGCCATGCACGCTCACGAGCACGACGACCCAGACCACCGGCACGGCGATCACGGCCAGTACCGGACCGGCAAGCAGCGCGTCGACGTGCTGGAGGCGATCTTCGCGGAGAACGACCTGCTCGCCGACGCCAACCGGGCGGCGTTCGAGAGCAACGGGGTGCGCACGCTGAACCTGATGAGCTCGCCGGGATCGGGCAAGACGACCGTCCTGCAGGCGACGCTCGACGAGCTCGCCGGCGAGCTTGCCATCGGGGTGATCGAAGGCGACATCGCCACCGACCTGGACGCGGCCAAGCTCAGCGGCCGCGGCGCCCAGGTGTCACTGCTCAACACCAGCAACGGTTTTGGCGGCGAGTGCCATCTGGACGCGCCGATGGTGAACCGCGCCCTGCCGGGCCTGGACCTTGCCGCGCTGGACCTGGTGATCATCGAGAACGTCGGCAACCTGGTCTGCCCGGCGGAGTTCGACGTCGGCGAGCACGCCAAGGCCATGGTGTACTCCGTGACCGAGGGCGAGGACAAGCCGCTGAAGTACCCGGTCATGTTCCGGTCGGTGGATGTGGTGCTGCTCAACAAGATTGACCTGGTCCCCTACCTCGATGCCGATGTCGACACCTACATCGAGCACGTGCGCATGGTCAACGCGACGGCGACCATCCTGCCGCTCAGCGCGCGCACCGGGGCCGGGATGGCCGCGTGGTTCGGCTGGCTGCGACGCTTCGCCGGGGAGCCGTCGGCCTAACGGTCCGTCTTGCAACGGTTTTGCATGACGCCGGCCGCCACGCCCGCCGACTCCCGGCCCGGCGGCACGAAACAGCTTGCAACGCTTGTCTAACTACTTGGTCCCCCAGAACCGTTGACACGCCCGGCGGTGAGGAGTAGACCCAAAAATTAGCGCTGCGCAAGTGGGCCGACGGTCGACTCCGGCGGCGCAGGGGCCTCAGCCCGGTCCCGGAAAGCTGCAGCATGCCAACAGAAGCAGCAGTCAAAGCGGAAGAAACGCTGATCCACGTTCTATGGATCAATGCGGGGCTCAGTTGTGACGGCGATTCGGTGGCGTTGACTGCCGCCACCCAACCCACAGTCGAGGAGATCGCCCTGGGCGCTCTGCCGGGACTGCCGAAGGTCGCCGTGCACTGGCCACTCATCGATTTCGAATGCGGACCCAGCGGGGGGGCGGACGACTTCCTCTCCTGGTTCTTCAAAGCCGACCGCGGTGAGCTCGAGCCCTTCGTGCTGGTCGTCGAGGGGTCCATTCCCAACGAGAAGATCAAGGACGAGGGCTACTGGTGCGGGTTCGGCAACGACCCGGCCACCGGCCAGCCGATGACCACCAGCGAGTGGCTCGACCGGCTGGCGCCCAAGGCCACCGCGATCGTCGCGGTCGGGACGTGCGCCACCTACGGCGGCATCCACGCGATGGCCGGCAATCCGACCGGGGCAATGGGCGTCCCCGACTACCTCGGCTGGGACTGGAAGAGCAAGGCCGGCATCCCGATCGTCTGCGTCCCCGGCTGCCCGATCCACCCGGACAACCTGTCGGAGACGCTGACCTACCTGCTCTACATGGCGACCGGCCAGGCACCGATGATCCCGCTCGACGACGCGCTGCGCCCCAAGTGGTTGTTCGGCAACACCGTCCACGAGGGCTGTGACCGCGCCGGCTACTACGAGCAAGGTGACTTCGCCACCGAATACGGGTCACCCAAATGCATTGTCAAGCTTGGCTGTTGGGGTCCGGTCGTGAAGTGCAACGTGCCCAAGCGCGGGTGGATCAACGGTGTCGGCGGCTGCCCGAACGTCGGCGGCATCTGCATCGGGTGCACCATGCCGGGCTTCCCCGACAAGTTCATGCCGTTCATGGACGAGCCGCCGGGCGGCAAGCTGTCCAGCACCGCGGTCGGCCTGTACGGAACCGTGATTCGCAGCTTGCGGGGTATCACCGCGCGCACCGTCGACAAGGAACCGCGGTGGCGCCACAGCGGGAACCAACTCACCACCGGGGCGCGCCGGACCTGGTAGGTCGCCTACCAGCTCGGCGCGCTTCGTCCTCACCATCTCCAGCCCTCAGGCCCAACGGCCCACAGCGGGAAGAAGTAGCGCGATGACAACCATCATTCCGGAGCCCACCCACGCCAACCGCGAACCCGGCCAACTGGTCGACATGGCCTGGGACCCCATCACCAGGATCGTGGGCAGCCTGGGCATCTACACCAAGATCGACTTCGAGAATCGCGAGGTCGTCGAGTGCCACAGCACCTCGTCGATCTTCCGCGGCTACTCGATCTTCATGAAGGGCAAGGATCCTCGCGACGCCCACTTCATCACCAGCCGCATCTGCGGCATCTGCGGCGACAATCACGCCACCTGCTCGTGCTACGCGCAGAACATGGCGTACGGGGTCAAGCCGCCGCATCTCGGCGAGTGGATCGTCAACCTGGGCGAGGCCGCGGAATACATGTTCGACCACAACATCTTCCAGGAGAACCTGGTCGGCGTGGACTTCTGCGAGAAGATGGTCTCCGAGACCAACCCGAGCGTGCTTTCGCTGGCGGAGAAGACGCCCGCGCCGCAGGCCGGGGCGCACGGGTACCGGACGATCGCCGACATCATGCGCTCGCTGAACCCGTTCACCGGCGAGTTCTACCGCGAGGCGCTGGCGGTCAGCCGCTGGACGCGAGAGATGTTCTGCCTCATGGAGGGTCGCCACGTGCACCCCTCCACGCTGTACCCCGGCGGCGTCGGCACGGTCGCGACCATCCAGCTGATGACCGATTACATGACGCGGCTGATGCGCTATGTCGAGTTCATGAAGAAGGTCGTGCCGATGCACGACGATCTGTTCGACTTCTTCTACGAGGCGCTGCCCGGGTATGAGAAGGTCGGGCTGCGCCGCACCCTGCTCGGCTGCTGGGGCTCCTTCCAGGATCCCGAGGTGTGCAACTTCGCATACAAGGACATGGAGCGCTGGGGCAACGCCATGTTCGTGACCCCGGGCGTGGTGGTCGACGGAAAACTCGTCACCCACTCGCTGGTGGACATCAACCTAGGCATCCGGATCCTTTTGGGCAGTTCGTATTACGACGACTGGACCGATCAGGAGATGTTCGTCAAGACCGATCCGCTGGGCAACGCGGTGGACCGGCGCCACCCGTGGAACCAGCACACCAACCCGCACCCGCAGAAGCGCGACATGGACGGCGGCAAGTACAGCTGGGTGATGTCGCCGCGCTGGTTCGACGGCAAGGACCACCTGGCGCTGGACACCGGCGGCGGCCCGCTGGCGCGGCTGTGGGCGACCGCGCTGGCCGGCCTGGTCGACATCGGCTACGTCAAGGCCACCGGCAACAGCGTCAAGATCAGCCTGCCGAAGACCGCGCTCAAGGGCCCGGTCGAGTTCGAGTGGAAGGTACCCAAGTACGGCAGCAACACGATCGAACGCGACCGGGCGCGCACCTACTTCCAGGCCTACGCGGCGGCCTGCGCGCTGCACTTCGCCGAGAAGGCGCTCGAGGAGATCCGGGCCGGCCGCACCAAGACGTGGGAGCGCTTCGAGGTGCCCGACGAGGCCATCGGCTGCGGATTCACCGAGGCGGTGCGCGGCGTGCTCAGCCACCACCTGGTGATCCGGGACGGCAAGATCGCCAACTACCACCCGTACCCGCCCACCCCGTGGAACGCCAACCCGCGCGACAGCTACGGCACGCCGGGGCCGTACGAGGACGCGGTGCAGGGCCAGCCGATCTTCGAGGAGAACAGCCGCGAGAACTTCAAGGGCATCGACGTCATGCGCACGGTGCGCAGCTTCGACCCGTGCCTGCCCTGCGGCGTGCACATGTACCTGGGTAAGGGCAAGACCCTGGACAGACTGCACACGCCGACACAGTCACCCGTCGGGCAGTGACTATGGTGGATCGCCCGGAAACCCTTGGCGACAACGACGCGAAATGGCGCACAGCGGGCGATCGGATCCAGACCCTGCTGGACTCCTGCGCGGCGGGCGGTGCGGCCGCGCAGGAACGCGCCCGGCAGCTGGTCCGCGAGGTGGTCGGGCTCTACGGGGCCGGGCTGGAGCGGATCATGCTGTTGGCTCAGGACGGTCCAGGCCCCGGCCTGGCCGAGCGGCTGGCCACCGACGACCTGGTGGCCAGCCTGCTCTTGATCCATGGCCTGCACCCGCACGACGTCCGCCGCCGGGTGTCCGACGCGCTCGACCGGGTGCGGCCGTACCTGGGCTCGCACGGCGGGGACGTGGACCTGATCGAAGTGACGGAGAGGCCCGAAGGTGTTGGCGTGCTCCTCGCTTTCAAAGGCAGCTGCAAGAGCTGTCCGTCGTCGGCGGTGACGCTGGAGTTGGCCGTCGAGGACGCGGTGCGCGCCGCGGCCCCCGAGATCTCCTCGATCGAGGTGGTGGCGGCCGAGCCCGGCACCACGACCGTCATCCCGGCCGAATCGCTGCTGGCGCGCGTGCATTCCAACGGCTCCGGCAGCTGGCATCCGGCGCCCGAGCTGGCCGACCTGGCACCCGGGGAGGTGGCGGGCTATCGAGTCGACGCGACCACCGTGCTGGCGTGCCGGGTCGGCGATCAGACTTTCGCGTACCGGGACCATTGCCCGGTGTGTGACGCCACCCTGGCCGGTGCGAAACTGTATGGGACGCAACTGCGTTGCCCCCGCTGTCAGACGGACTTCGACGCCGTACATGCCGGGGCCGGCGTGAACGGCGCGCACCTGGATCCCCTGCCCCTGTTGGCCCGCGACGGCGTGCTGTCGGTGGCGTTGCCGGCCCGGGAGCCGGCGCAAGCGATGGGAGCCCCGGCATGACGACCCCGTACGAGGTCCTCACCCGGATCCGCAGCAACCGGCCGGCCCCCGAACCGGCCGGTGAGCGCTGCGAGATGTGCTCGGAATCGGTCGCCGACGAGCATCAGCACGTGGTCAATGTGGCCGACCGGCAGCTGATGTGCGTGTGCCGCGCCTGCTACCTGCTGTTCACCGACTCCCGTGCCGAACTGCGCTACCGCGCGGTGCCCGACCGGTATCTGTCCTTCCCCGACTTCGCGCTGGACCGGCGCGCCTGGGAGGCACTGCAAATCCCGGTGGGGGTCGCGTTCTTCTTCACCAACTCGGCCCTGGGGCGCACCGTCGCCTTCTACCCCGGACCGGCCGGGGCGTGCGAATCCGAGCTCGCCCTCGACGTGTGGGACGCGCTCAGCGGCGCCGACGCCCGGGTGGGCCTGCTGACGGACGACGTGGAGGCGCTCCTGGTGCGCGTCCCCGAATCCGGTTCGCCGCAAAGCTATCTCGTTCCCATCGACGCCTGCTACGAATTCGTCGGGCGGCTTCGCCTGCTGTGGCGCGGGTTCGACGGGGGGCAGGAGGCCCGTGAGTTCATCGACGGCTTCTTCTCCCGCCTCGAGGCCCGCGCAGTCAAGACACCGCCATGATGGACATCGACTTCTCGGTCCTTGACGTGGCGCCCGAACCGTACGCCGTCACGCCGGTGCTGACGGCGCGGGTCGCCGTGGCCACCGGCGGCGCTGACGGCGGGGACCCGGTGCACGCGATCGCCCTGCGCTGCCAGGTCCGCATCGAGCCGCTGCGGCGGTCGTACTCCGACGACGAGGCGGCCGGCCTGACGGACCTGTTCGGGTCGCGCGAACGCTGGGCGAGCACCCAGCGCACCTTCCTCTGGCAGCACTGCACCGCGATGGTCCAGGGCTTCACCGGCAACACGACCGTCGCCCTGCCGCTGGAGTGCACCTACGA
Organism: Mycobacterium sp. E2497; assembly: GCF_001668695.1. Classification (NCBI taxonomy): domain Bacteria; kingdom Bacillati; phylum Actinomycetota; class Actinomycetes; order Mycobacteriales; family Mycobacteriaceae; genus Mycobacterium; species Mycobacterium sp. E2497. Next base: position 12,395 of record NZ_LZKD01000182.1, on the reverse strand, counting down.
CTTCGAGGTCACCGCCGCCAAATACCTGCACGCACTGCGTGACGGCGCCGTGGCCCTCCAATTCCTGTTCAGCGGAACGATTTTCGTCCGGTCCGACCGCTGGTTCTCCGTCCAGCAGATCCCGTGGGACTGCGAAGACCACTACGACATGCCGGTCGCGGTCTGGCGGCAGCTGATCGCCCAGCACTACCCGAACGCCGGATGGCTGCGGCTGAACCACGAGACGATCGCCGCGCTGGCGGCCTACAAGTCGGCCCACGGGCTGCTCGATCTCGACCACGCGATCACCTCCCTGCTGGACGCGGACCGGGAGACGGCGCGGTGACCGCGGACCGGGCCCGCGCCGTCGCCGACGCGGTGCTCTACGAGGGCTACCTGCTCTATCCGTATCGCGGAACGTCGAGCAAGAACCAATCCCGCTGGCAGTTCGGCGTTCTGGGACCGCCCGGGGCCGCGGACGCGGGCCTGGGCGAGGACGCCACCCTGGCGGCGCAGTTCCTGGTCCAGGGCGCGCGGGAGTTGCACCTGGTGGTGCGGTTCCTGCAGCTGCAGCACCGCCGGGCTGAGCGTGAGGTCGCCCCCGGCGAATACCGGCCCGTCGACCAGCTGACGACCGCGGGCGGGTCGTGGCTCAGCTGGGACGAGGCGGTCGAATGCGAAAGGCCCTTCGGCCCTGTCGCGCTGGACGGCGGGCCGTGGACACTGTCGGTGACGGCGGATGCGGGCACCGACATCGAATTCCTCGAGGGCGGTCGCCTGGTGCGCCAACGACGGGAGGTACGTGGCGTGCTGACGGTCGCCGGCGAGGCGGACGGCGACCTGTGCCGGGTGTCGGTGCGGCTCAGCAACGTCGGCGACGCCGCGGTGGACAAGAACGACGCGATCGCCCGGTCCATGATCGGCACACACTTCATCGCCGAACTCGAGGAGGGCCAGTTCGTCTCGCTGCTCGAGCCGCCCCCGTCGGCGGTCGCCGCGGTGTCCCGGTGCGCCCAGCATCGCTGCTTCCCGGTGCTGGCCGGCCCACCCGGCGCCCGGGACCTGCTGCTGATCTCGCCGATCATCCTCTACGACCACCCCGAGGTCGCCGAACAGAGCGACACCGCCCTGTATGACTGCACGGAGATCGACGAGATCCTCACCCTGCGGGTGATGACCATGACCGACGAGGAGAAGGCACAGGCCCGGGCCACGGATCCGCGAGCGGCGCGAATCATCGACGCGTGTGACGCCATGTCCCCCGAGGCGATGGCGCGCCTGCACGGCGTGCTGCGCGATCCGGTCTCGGGTCTGGTCCCGCAGATCCCCGAGGGCGTCGACTGGTGGGATCCGCTGGCCGACAACGCCGTTCGGCCGGAAATCGATGCGGTGCTGGTGAACGGGACCCGGGTGGCGCGCGGCAGCCGGGTCCGGCTGCGGCCGCGGCGCAACGCCGACGCGCAGGATATCTTCGTCGCCGGCAAGACCGCCCGCGTGACCTCGGTGCACTCCGACGTCGAGGGCAACATGCATGTCGCGGTCGTCGTCGACGACGACCCCGCCGCCGACCTGCACGACTGGTACGGCCGTTATCTCTACTTCTCCCCCGACGAAATCGAGCCCCTGGAAGCTCACCGCAGCCCCGCAAACTCGTGAAAGGAGTTCTCTGATGGAAATCCTCGGCTGGATATTCCTCGCTATCATCGCGTTGGTGCTCGTGATCGGACTGGCGCTGGGGGTGGTATCCATCCCCGATGCCCGCCGCTACCTCAAGCTGAGGCGGATGTAACTTGCTCGGACGGCGGAGATGACAGCGCGCATCCTGGTAGCGGGCATCGGCAACATTTTCCTGGGCGACGACGGGTTCGGATCGGAGGTGATCCGCAACGCGGAGATCCCGCGGGACGATCCCAGCGTTCGCGTCACCGACTACGGCATCAGCGGCATGCACCTGGCCTACGACCTGCTCGACGAATGGGACACTCTGGTGCTGATCGACGCGGTGCCCAACCGCGGCAACCCCGGAGCGTTGCACGTCTTCCAGGCCGACCATGAATCGGATTCGGCTGCAACGGGTTTCGACGGTCACAGCATGGATCCGGCCGCGGTGTTCGCCAGCTTGCGGGCACTGGGCGGCACCCCGCCCTACACCGTCGTCGTCGGATGCGAGGCGGGCAGCGTCGAGGAGGGCATCGGCCTCACCGAGCCCGTGGCCAGGGCGGTTCCCCGCGCCGCACGGGCCGTCGAGGAGATCGTCGCGGCGTTGCACGCGCGCCCGGCCGCCGCCCCCGAAGGGACCGCTGAGCCATGTGTTTAGGGATTCCCGGTCAAGTGATCCGGATGCTGGACGGCTTCGAAGGGCAGCTCGCGTTGGTGGACGTCACCGGCGAGCAGCGGCGGGTCAACGTCGGCATGCTGCCGGAAGAGACATTCAAACCCGGCGACTGGATCATCATCCACATGGGCTTCGCCATCGAAAAGACCGACGGCGCGGGCGCCGAGCAGGCGATGGCCGGTCTCGAGCTGATGGGGCGGGGCCGTGCCGACGGGACTGACTTCCCGGAGGGCGGCTGACATGACCCAGTCCCCCCTGCTGCTGCGGCATGACCCCGCTTCCCGGGTTCGGCAGCGCTTCACCGTGACCGGTGTTGTGCAGGGGGTTGGCTTCCGGCCCTTCGTGCACCGCATCGCGACCGAGCTCGGCCTGTCCGGCTTCGTCGGCAACGACTCCGGCGCCGTGTTCGTCGAGGTGCAGGGCGAACCCGCGCGCGTGGCCGAATTCGGCCGGCGCCTGCGCGCCGACGCGCCGCCGCTGGCCCGGATCAGCCACGTCAGCGTCGACGAACTTTCCGCCGACGCCGGCTGCGGATGCGGGTTCTCGATCGTGGACAGCCGGGCGGTCCCCGGCGCCACGACACCGATCCCGCCCGACATCGCGGTGTGCGACGACTGCGTCGCCGAGCTCTTCGACCCGCGCGACCGCCGCTACCGCCACCCCTTCGTCACCTGCACCAACTGCGGGCCGAGGTTCACCATCATCCGCGAACTGCCCTACGATCGCCCGGCCACCACCATGTCGGGGTTCGCCATGTGCGAAGGCTGCGCCGCCGAATACCACGACCCGGCGGATCGCCGGTTCCACGCGCAGCCGATCGCCTGCCCCGACTGCGGGCCGTCCCTGTGGTTCTCCTCGGCGGCCGGGCGGATCGACGGGGCGGACGCCGCGCTGGCGGCCACCCAGCGCGCGCTGGCCGCGGGCGCGGTGGTCGCCATCAAGGGCGTCGGCGGCTACCACCTGGCCTGCAGCGTCAGCGACGGCGCGGCGGTCGACGCGCTGCGCACCCGAAAGGCCCGCGGCGCCAAGCCGTTCGCCATGCTGGTCCGCGACCTCAAGGTGGCGCGCCGCTACGCCCACGTCGACGACACCGAGGCCGCGGCGCTGCTGAGTCCCGCCCGCCCGATCGTGCTGCTGCGGCGCCGGCCCGGTGAGGACGGCGCGCCGGTCGCCCACGGCGTCGCGCCCGGCAGCCCGTTGCTCGGCCTGATGCTGCCGTACTCCCCCATCCATCACCTGCTGCTGGCGCCCGTCCCCGGCGCGGCCGGCGAGCCCCCCGCCGCGCTCGTGCTCACCAGCGCCAACCGATCCGACGAGCCGATCTGCTTCACCGATGACGATGCCGCACAACGGCTTCCGGCGCTCTGCGACGCGGTCCTGGACCACGACCGCCCGATCCACGTCCCGTGCGACGACTCGGTGGTGCGCATCATCAAAGACGGCGGGCGCGACGCCGAGCTGCCGATCCGCCGGTCCCGCGGGTACGCCCCGCTGCCGATAGACCTGAACGTGGCGGGCCCGCCGGTGCTGGCAGTCGGCGGGGAGTTGAAGAACACGTTCTGCCTCACCGACGGCGCGCGCGCCTACCTGTCGGGGCACATCGGTGACATGTCCACCTGGGAGACGCTGCGCGCATTCGAGCGGGCGGTGCACCAGCTCAGCGAAATACGCGGCGAGCCCGCCCGATTGGCCGCCGACCTGCATCCGGGGTATCACACCCGAAGCTGGGCGGAGCGCCACGCGGACGGCCGGCCGCTGGACCTGGTTCAGCACCATCACGCGCACGTCGTGTCGCTGCTGGCCGAGCACGGACGCATCGGCGAACCGGTCATCGGGGTCTCCTTCGACGGCACCGGTTACGGATGCGACCAGAGCGTGTGGGGCGGTGAGATTCTCCGGCTCGGCGGCGACAGCCACCGATTCGTCCGAGCCGGCCACCTGCTGGCGGTGCCACTGCCCGGCGGTGACGCGGCGGTCCGCAACCCGTGGCGGATGGCGTTGTCGCAGCTGTGGTCGGCCGGCATCGACTGGACCGCCGACCTGGCCCCCGTCGCGGCGGCGACCCGCGACGAATTGCGCGCCACCCGTGCCCAATTGGAGACGGGGAGGGGCTGCGTGCCGTGTTCGAGCATGGGCCGCCTGTTCGACGCGGTCGCCTCGCTGCTCGGGGTGCGCCACCGCATCGACTACGAAGGCCAGGCCGCCATCGAGCTGGAGGCGCTGGCGGAGTCGGCCGCCGGCAAGGCCGGGCCGTCGCTGCCGCTCATGGTGCGCGCCGACGGGGTGATCGACCCCGCCCCCATGGTGCAGACGCTGGTGTCGGCGCTCTACGCCGGCGCACCAGCTGCGGTGCTGGCCGCGGCGTTCCACGAGGCCGTCGCGGACGCCGTCGCCAAGGTGGTCGCTCAGGTCGCCGGGCCCACCCGGCTGGTGGGCCTCACCGGAGGGGTATTCCAGAACGTGTTGTTGCTGAACGCATGTCGTCAGCGGTTGCAGCGGGCGGGATTCGAGGTGCTGACCCACCGAACGGTGCCGCCGAACGACGGCGGGCTGGCGCTGGGTCAGGCCGCGATCTCCATGCTGACCGCGTCGAGGGGGGCCGACTCATGACCACCACAGCCATCGATCGCGGCCTGGGCGCCGAATTGGCCGAGGACCTGGCCGGCACCGCGTTCACGCTCGCCAAGCGCTTCGCCGCCGGCGCCACCATGTGGTCCATCGCGCCGTCGTGGGAGCCGCATGCGCAGCACATCGCGGTCGAGTTCGTCCACCCGGTGATCATGGGCAAGCGGGCCCTGCCCGCGGTGGCGCTGACCGGACCCGACCTGGTGGATCTGGTCCGGGTGTCCGTGCGGCCGGGTGACATCGTGGTCGCGGTGTCCGGCGCGGACGACGCGCAGGTCCGCTCGGTGATGCGGCGCGCCCCCGCATGGGGCGCCACCACGATCTGGATCGGCAGCGGCGCACGCCCCGCGCCGGGCACGGCCGATCACGTGCTGTGGCTGGACGACCCCGACCCGCGCGTACCCGCGACGGGAGGTTTCGTGCTGTTCTATCACCTGCTGTGGGAATTGACCCACGTGTGTTTCGAGCACCCCGGCCTGCTCAAACCCGAGTGCTCCGAGTCGGTTTGCGTCACCTGCAGCGACGAGGGACGCCCGGCAGAGGCGGTGACGGCGTCGGCCGACGGGCACGCCACGGTCCGCACCGCGCGCGGCACCGAGAACGTGGTGACCACGCTGATCGACCCGGTGGCCGCCGGGGACCTCATTCTGGTGCACGCGGGCATGGCGATCGGCAGACTGGAAGACGAGGAGGGCGCCCGATGAGCCCGGAACACCGCGACGAACCGACCAACTTCCTGTACCCGTTCATCGACGCGCAGGAAGACGATGCCGGGTCGCTGCTGGCCGACCTGGCCGCGTCCGCGCAGGCGAAGGCGGCCGAGAGCCTGGCGCTGCGGCGCTCGACGCTGCAGGCCAACGCCGCACTGCTGGGTCAGGCCGCCGCGGAAGTGGCGCGCCGCTTCGCGGCGGGCGGGCGCATGTTCACCTTCGGAAACGGCGGCAGCTGCACGGATTCCACCACCCTGGCGAGGCTGTTCGCCCGGCCGCCGGTCGGCAAGCCCGAAAAATCCCTGCCCGCGTGGCCGTTGACCGCCGACCAGGCCATCCTGACCGCCCTGGGCAACGACGTCGGATTCGAATTGGTGTTCGCCCGGCAGCTGATCGCCCGCGCCGCCGGAGGCGACATCGCGATCGCCATGTCCACCAGCGGCGGCTCACCCAACCTGCTCGCCGCGCTGGCCGAGGCCCGCCAACGCGGCCTGTACACCATCGGATTCGCCGGCTATGACGGTGGCGCGTTCGCGAACAACCCGAATGTGGACGCCTGCTTCGTCGTTCGCTCGCAAAGCGTGCACCGGATACAGGAATCGCAGGCGCTGCTGGGCTATCAGCTGTGGCTGAGCGTGCACCAACAGCTGGGCGGCGAGCAGGGTCTGGGGGCGGCATGAACAAGCCGGTGGGTGATTACCTTTCGTCGGGGCCGCGGTTCGCCGAGGGTGAGGTGATCGAGCGGATCGAATCGTTCCGCAGGCGCCGCCCGCGCCTGCTCGACGACCACGTGACGCTGGCGCACGGGGCCGGGGGCAAGGCCTCGGCGGCGCTGGTGGACGCGGTCTTCGTGGAGGCGTTTCGCAACCCGCTGCTGGAATCGCTCGGTGACAGCGCGGTACTGCCGCTACCGGGCGGCGAGCGCGTGGCGATGTCGACGGATTCGTTCGTGGTGCAGCCCAGGCGCTTTCCCGGCGGTTCCATCGGCTCGCTCGCCGTGCACGGCACCTGCAACGACCTCGCAATGGCCGGTGCCGTGCCGTCGTGGATCTCCGCGGCGTTCGTGCTCGAAGAGGGCTTCCCCATCGCCGAGTTGAAGGAGATCGTCGCCGACATGGCGGCGGCGGCCGCCGAAGCCGGCGTGCGGATCGTCACCGGCGACACCAAGGTGGTGCCCAAGGGCGCCGTCGACGGGGTGTTCGTCACCACCGCCGGGACCGGCGTCATCCCCGCAGGACGCGCGCTGTCCGCGGCGGCGGTGCGGCCCGGGGACAAGCTGCTGTTGTCGGGATCGATGGGCGATCACGGCATGGCGGTGATGCTGGCGCGGGGCGACCTGGCCATCGAGGCCGACATCGCTTCGGACACCGCTTCGGTCAGCCCGCTGGTGGAGCTGTTGATGGCGGCCGCGCCGTCGACCCGCTGGATGCGCGACGCGACGAGGGGCGGGGTGGGCACGGTCTGCAACGAACTGGCCCAGGCCTGCGGCCTGGGGGTGCTGCTCGAAGAGGAGCGACTTCCGGTGGCGCCCATGGTGAACGGCGCGTGCGAGCTGCTCGGCATCGACCCGCTCTACGTCGCCAACGAGGGCAAGTTCGTCGCCGTCGTCGCGCCCGAGGAGGCGACGGCCGGGCTTGGCGCGCTGCGGTCGCATCCGCTGGGTGCCGATGCTGCCGAGGTCGGGGAAATCGTCACCGAACCGGCCGAAAGCGTGGTGCTGCGAACGGGATTCGGTGGAACGCGGATCGTCGACATGCTGGTCGGTGACCCGCTGCCCCGGATCTGCTGACCTTTGCTGAAAGGAGATACCGGATATGTGTCTTGGGATTCCGGGCCGGATCGTCGAGATCACCGATCCCGCCAACTATTTGGCGAAGGTCGACGTCAGCGGCGTGCAGCGCACCATCAGCGTCCGGCTGCTCGAGGACGACATGCCCGAGCCGGACGACTGGGTCCTGGTGCACGTCGGGTTCGCGATGGCCAAGATCGACGAGACCGAGGCGCTGCTCACCCTGGCCGCCGTCAAGAAACTCGGCGACGCCTACGACACCGAGATCCAGGCTTTCGACTCGTCGGCCATCATCTAGTCCGACGACGATGCGGTCCGGTAACGGACCGAGGAGGAATCGGGCCATCATCTAGGAAGGCGCACAATGAAATTCGTTGACGAGTTCCGTGATCCAGCCGCGGCGCGCAGGCTGCTGGGCGCCATCGGGCGCCTGGCCGGCACCGACTCCCCCGGCGGGGAGCAGTTCAAGTTCATGGAGGTATGCGGCGGGCACACGCACACCATCTACCGGCACGGCATCGAACACCTGCTGCCCGACAACGTCGAACTGGTGCACGGCCCCGGGTGTCCGGTCTGCGTGATCCCGATGGGCCGCATCGACGACGCGATGTGGCTGGCGGGCCAGCCCGACGTGATCTTCACCTGCTTCGGCGACATGATGCGGGTGCCCGGGTCGAAAGGCAGCCTGCTGGACGCCAAGGCGCGCGGGGCCGACGTCCGGTTCGTCTACTCCCCGCTGGACGCGCTGAAGATCGCGCTCGACAACCCCGACAAGCACGTGGTGTTCTTCGCCATCGGTTTCGAGACCACCGCGCCGTCGACGGCGGTGACACTGGTCCGGGCGCGCGAGCAGGGGCTGACCAACTTCAGCGTGTTCTGCAACCACGTGATGATCGTGCCGCCGATCAAAGCCATCCTGGAGTCTCCGGACCTGCGGCTCTCGGGGTTCATCGGCCCCGGGCACGTCTCGACGGTGGTGGGCAACCGGCCCTATCGGTTCGTGCCGGAGGTGTACCGAAAGCCGTTGGTAGTGGCCGGTTTCGAGCCACTCGACATTTTGGCCGCGGTCGCGATGCTGCTCACCCAGATCCGCGAGGGTCGCTGCGAGGTGGAGAACCAGTACAAGCGGGTGGTGCCCGAGCGCGGCAATCCGGCCGCCCTGGCGTTGATGGGCAAAGTGTTTGCCCTGCGCCCCCACTTCGAATGGCGCGGCCTGGGCTTCATCTCCCAGAGTGCGCTGCGGCTGCACGACGACTTCGCGGAGTTCGACGCGGAGCTGCGGTTCTCGATGCCGGGGGTGCGTGTGGCCGACCCCAAGGCATGTCAGTGCGGCGAGGTGCTCAAGGGCGTGCTCAAGCCTTGGGAGTGCAAGGTTTTCGGCACCGCGTGCACCCCGGAGACCCCGATCGGCACCTGCATGGTGTCCCCCGAGGGCGCCTGCGCCGCCTACTACAACTTCGGGCGCATGCACCGTGACGCCGTCAAGCTGGTGGGGCGCGCTTGACCGGTGACCCCAGCGGCTCGCAGCGCGGTGTGGAGATGTTCGCGCGCTACGCCTATGCGCCCAACGCGCTGGGCTACTGCGGTCCCCCGCTGGGCGCCACCCTGCGCGACGGCTCGGCCGACGAGGTGCGCGCGGCCGCGACGCGGTTCTCCGGGGCGTGGCCGTACCTGCGGGTGCTGTCGGCGCTGACCGGCATCGCCGACCCGCTGGATCATCGCCTCGTCGAGGCGTACTGGCTGGGCGGCGGCGTGGGCGCCGACCTGGACCCGCGGGACTTCTTCGAGGCGTTGCTGGGAATCATCGGCCCGCAGGCGGGCCGCTACTGGTCACACCTGACGCCGGACCTGGCCCGCGAGGCCGCCGCCAATCACTGCTTCCACGTGTTCGGCGTGTACCCGTGGACGCGGTTCCTGGGTCGCGGCATGGACCAGCACCCCCTGCAGGTGCTCGACAACTGCCGCATCACCTGGGGGACGGTGGTCTCACGCGACCATGACCGGATCGAGGTGCTGCGCCGCACGCTGGCCTTCGACGGCGAGGCGCTGGCGCTGTCCGAACCGTCCTGCGGCGTGTTCGACGTCTGGACCGATGGGTATAGCGCGGTCCCCGACGTGGCCGCCGGCGACGAGATCGCCCTGCACTGGGGCCGGCTGTGCGGCCGGCTGTCGCCACGGCAGGTCGGCGCACTGGCCGACGGGACCGATCGCCAGCTGCGCCTGACGAGCCGCCGACTGGCGCATGTCTAATTTCGTGCCAGACTGGCCCGATGCCCGGTTCCCTGCGCGACGTGCTGCCCGCCGTCGCCGCACTGCTCGGCGCGCCGGGCGCCGTCGACCGGCTGGGCGTGGCCGACTGGCTCGGCGGAACCGCTGAGCTCGATCGCGTCGCGGTTGTGCTGGTGGACGGGATGGGCTGGCACCTGCTCGGCGACCTCGCCGGCAGCGCCCCGTTGCTCGCCGCGGTGCTCGCCGGGCAAACGGGGCGCCTCACGGAGCTCGCCTGCACCTTCCCGTCGACCACGCCGACGAGCCTGGTTTCCCTGGGCACCGGGGCGCAGCCCGGCGAACACGGGATCCTGGGCTTCACGCTCAACGTTCCCGGCACCGACCGGGTGCTCAATCACATCCTGTGGCGCGACGATCCGCCACACACCCAGTGGCAGCCGCTGCCGACCTGGTTCGGGCGGCTGAACCAGGCCGGTGTGAGGGCGCGCGCCGTGTTGCCGGCCGCGTTCCTGGGCAGCGGGCTGACCGACGCGGCGTATCGCGGCGCGGAATTCCGCCCGGTCCAGCCAACGGACGATAACGCGCAGACAGTGGCAGACGAGCTGCACGCGGCGCCGGGTCTGGTCTACGGGTACACCGCCGCCCTGGACACCGCGGCGCACGCGTTCGGCGTCGGCTCCGGCCAGTGGCACGAGGCGGCGGCCAAGGTGGACGCGCTGCTGACCCGGCTGGTCGAGACGCTGCCCCCGAGGGCGGCGCTGCTGGTGACGGCCGACCACGGCGGTTTCAACGTGCCGCCGGACGCCCGTGTCGACCTTGCCGCCGACGCGCGGCTGGCCGCGGGAGTCCGCGTGGTCGCGGGCGAACCGCGGGTGCGCTACCTGCACACCGAGCCGGGCGCCGCGGCTGACGTTCAGGCCGCCTGGAGTGAGGTACTCGAGGGCAGGGCGCACGTCTACAGCCGCGAGCAGGCCGTGGCCACCGGAATGTTCGGGCCGGTCAGCCCGGTACATCTGGCGCGGATCGGCGACGTCGTCGCCGTCTGCACCGGCGATGCCGCCATCCTGGCCACCGGGCACGAACCGCCGGAAACGGCCCGGCTCATCGGCTTTCACGGCGCGGCGACACCCGTCGAAATGGCCATCCCGCTCATCGCGTTCAAATCCCCTGCCGCGTAGCGCGACCGGCAAAGCGGTGACCGTTGACACACACCGGACTTTGATCGTTTTCACAGCTGGCTTGCCTTGCCGTCCAAGCCTCGCGTTGTAGGTTCGGGCCACTGTGACAGTCGGAGGCACCCGTCGGGTTTCGCGTTGGCGGTCAGCCATCGCGATCGTTGCGGCGCTCGGACTGTTCGGCGCGGTCACCGCGGGCTGGGCGTCGTGTGGGACCGCGGTGGCCGGTGTGGGGCTTCCGCAGGCGGCGGCGCAGCACCAGCAGACCGTGCAGGCCGGCGCGAACACGGCGCCGGCGCGGGCGGACCGCGTCAACCCTGTCGCGCCGCGCTTTTCGTCCGGCTCCACGCCGGCACATCACAAGACCATCAAGAACGCGTGGATGACGCGGGACCGGCCGCCTACGTGGGAGCGCTCGTCACTCCCGTCGATCGGCTCGCCGTTGCCGGATTCGTTCGCGGCCGCGGCATTTCGGTTGTCCGGCCCACCCTCCCGTGATCCCCGGACGGTTCCCCGTGACCGGGACCTGTTGACGCGGCTCTGCATCGCCCGTTGCTGAGGGATCAGTCGCCCGCGGCGGCCGCCGTCGTTGCACCGCCGCGGATGCGGTGAGGCCGTAACCCTTCGGCCTACGTCCCAACAGAAGAGTCCACTGTGCTCGCAACGGCCCCAACGGGCCCATACCGCCGTCGTTAGGCAGAGACAACCATGAACTTCACGACGCTCCCGCCCGAAATCATCTCCGGGCAAATGCATGACGGCCCCGGCCCGCAGCCGATGCAGGAAGCCGCGACGGCCTGGGCCCGCCTGGCCACCCGGCTGCACACCGCGGTCGCGGACTACCGGGCGGTCACCTCGAAGCTGCTGGCCGGATGGGAGGGCCCGACGGCCCCTCCCGACGGCGCGGCGCCCTACATCGATTGGCTGAACGCCACCGCGATACGGGCCGAGCAGGCGGCCACCCAGGCCGCGGCGGCGGCGCGGGCCGCCGAAACGGCTGTGGCGGCTACGGTGCCACCATCGGTGATCGCGGCCAACCGCGCGCTGCGCGGCTCGCTGGCCCTGGCCGACGCGCTGGGACTGGCCGGCCCGGTGATCGCCGACACCGAGGCCGAGTACGAGCGAATGTGGGCCCGGGACGCCGGGGCCATGTACGCCTACGCCGAGGCTTCGGCGCAAGCCGCGGTCCTCACGCCGTTCACCGCCCCGCCCGACGGCGCGGGCGACGGCACCTGGGCGCTGAAGTCCGCGCCGGAGATGCTGTCGGCCGGCAGGCAGCTGATCTTCACCGCCCCCGCCGCCCTGCGGGCGCTGTCGGAATCACCGCTGGCCACGTTCGACGTCTCCCTGGCGTCGGCGACCTGCCCCCTGTCCAAGCTCAGCTCGCTGACGGCGCCGTCGGGTGTCGCGATCGCCAACCTGAATTCACTCAACAAGGCGGCGGCACTGCGGTGCCTGCTGCCTGACCGGCGTCGTGGCCGCCGCCCAGGCCCGGGGCACCGACAGCGCCCCGACCGACGCCCCGCCGCCGGCGCGCACGGTGGTGGCGGGGC
>NZ_LZKD01000181.1:0-64521 GCF_001668695.1 Mycobacterium sp. E2497 | reverse complement strand
CGACGAAGACGGTCACGCCGACCGGCGGCTGCCCGCCGTGCGCCCGGAACGCCGCCAAATGCGTTGCGATGCCGGCCTTGTCGTCGGCGCTGCCACGGCCATAAAGCCGGCCACCGCGTTCGGTGGGTACGAAGGGCGGCGACGCCCACTGGCCGGCATCGCCTTCGGGCTGCACGTCGTGGTGGGCGTACAGCAGCACGGTCGGCGCGCCCGGCGGCGCGGGATGCCGCGCGATGACCGCAGGGGCGCCGTCCTCGCTGACGATCTGCACATCGCCAAATCCGGCCTGAGACAACAGGTCCGCCACCGCCCGCGCGCTGCGGTGCACCTGGTCGCGCCGACCCGGGTCGGCCCACACCGATTCGATGCGCACCAGGTCTTCGAGGTCGCGGCGCACCGACGGCAACACCTCGCGGACGCGCTCCACAAGATCACTCATGACCTCGAGGCTAGTCGCGCGGCCGGCGGACCCTCCCGGCGAACGTCCCCACATGTCACCGTTTACCGGCGTGTTGTGTACAAACACGGCCGCTCGGCAACGCTCAGGTCGTCTCCAGGATCGCCACCGCGGCGGCGGTGTCCCCCTCGTGCGTCAGCGATACGTGAATCGTCACGTCGGCCAGGTGTTTGGCGATGTCGCCGCTCAGCCGCACCCGCGGCCGCCCCCACATGTCGGTGACCACCTCGATGTCGCGGTGGATGTCCTCGGGCAGCACGGGCCGCTGCGCGAACCGCGATCCCGACCACGCCTTGATCACCGCCTCCTTGGCCGCCCAGCGCGCCGCCAGGTGGCGCGCGGCCGAGGAACTCTTGTCCGAGGCGTCGCGACGCTCACCGGGCGTGAAGGTCTCGGAGAAGACGGTTCCCGGCTGGTCGACCTGCTCGGCGAAATCAGGGATGGAGACGACGTCGATCCCCACACCGACAATTCCCATGGGACGCCAGGCTAACGGACGGTCTCGCCCGGCGACGATGCGGTCCGCGCCGCGGAGCGAGGTGGGGGCACCTCCCGCTTGCGGGGGCAAGCCGGGCAATAAGGCGACGACGTCATCCGGCGGGAACCTCGTAGGCGTCGCCCCCGCCCAGCCGGGACGCCGGGTTCAGCAGCATCGCCGCCTCCTGCCGCTTCTCCGGTACGTCGTGGTCGAAGCGACGGTCCGGTGGCCGCTCGTACATCGGCGCGCCCCCGGCGATGGCCGAGGCCAACCGGCGCTGACCGGCCAGCAGCCGCGCCTCCGCGCGCTTCTGGTAGTCCGCGCGCTGCTCGGGGTTGAGCGTGGCGATGAAGGCCTGCGGGTGCACCAGCGCCACCAGTCCGGACACGTGGCCGAACCCGAGGCTGGTCAGCATCCCCGCTTTGAGCGGGAACTTCTCGCCCAGCCGCAGCGTCTCACGCACCCACACGAAGTGGGCCGACCCGGCGAGCTCGTCGTCGACGCAGTCGAGGCTGCGGTTGGGCGGGATCACCCCGTCGCGCAGCATCTGGCACAGGCCCATCATCTGGAAGACGGCCGCGCCGCCCTTGGCGTGGCCGGTGAGGCTCTTCTGCGACACCACGAACAGCGGGGCGCCCTCCGAGCGGCCCAGCGAGTCGGCCAGCCGCTCGTGCAGCTCAGTCTCGTTGGGATCGTTCGCCAGCGTGGACGTGTCGTGCTTGGAGATCACCGCGATGTCGTCGGCGCCGACGCCGAGCTTGGCCAGCGAGCGCGCCAACGCCGAATCCCTGCCGCCGCGGCCGGCACCCAGTGCGCCCAGACCGGGGGCCGGGATCGAGGTGTGCACGCCGTCGGCGAACGACTGCGCGTAGGCCACCACAGCCAGGACCGGCAGACCCATCTTGAGCGCCAGGTCGCCGCGGGCGAGCAGGATGGTGCCGCCGCCCTGCGCCTCGACGAATCCAAGGCGCCGCCGGTCGTTGGGCCGGGAGAACTTCGAATCGTGAATGCCCCGGCCGCGCATCATGGAGGTGTCAGCCGTGGCCGCCATGTCACCGAAGCCGATGATCGCTTCCAGCGTCAGGTCGTCGAAGCCGCCGGTGACGACCAGTTCGGCCTTGCCGAGGCGGATCTTGTCGACGCCCTCCTCGACCGATACCGCCGCGGTCGCGCATGCGCCGACCGGGTGGATCATCGCGCCGTAGCTGCCCACATAGCTCTGAATGACGTGCGCGGCAACGACATTCGGCAGGACTTCCTGCAGGATGTCGTTCGGCTTGTTCCGGCCAAGCAGGTTGCCGTGATACATGGTCTGCATCGAAGTCATCCCGCCCATGCCGGTGCCCTGGGTGCTGGCGACCAGGCCCGGGTGGACCCACCGCATCAGCTCGGTGGGGGTGAATCCCGACGACAGGAACGCATCGACGGTCGCGACAATGTTCCACAGCGCCACCCGGTCGGTAGAGCTGGCCATGTCCTGGCTGATGCCGTACACGGTCGGATCGAATCCGGTGGGGATCTGTGCGCCGACGACCCGCGACAGCTTGGTCTTGCGCGGTACCCGGATCTCGGTGCCGGCCTTGCGCGTGACCTGCCAGTCGCTCGAATCAGGAACCGGCCGAATGACGGTGTGCTCCGGATCGAATTCGACGAACCCGCGAGCGTCGGCCTCCGAGGAGACGACGAAGGTGAAGTCCTTGTCCAGGAACACCGACACCAGCAGCGGCGACGCGTGATCGGGGTCGATCGCGCCGTCATCGACGAATTCGCGAATGCCCACCCGCTCCACGACGACGTCGTGGTAACGCTCCACCAGCTCGGCCTCGTCGACCAGATCGCCGGATTTCGTGTCGTACCAACCGGGTTGCGGGTCGTCCTCCCAGCGGATCAGTCCCGTGGTCCAGGCGAGCTCCAGGACGCCCGCCGCCGACAGTTCGTTGTCAACTTCCATCTCGAACCGGGTGCGCGACGAACCGTAGGGCCCGATCTCGGCGCCACCGACGATGACCACCAGGTCGGCCGGGTCGACGTCGAGGTCTGCCCATTCCGGCGGGGGTGCTGGGGTGAAGCCGCGGGGCGGGGACGGCAGCGCGGCGATGGTGCCCTCGGGCGCACCGTCTTCCGTTGTCTGCTCGCCCGACGTGGCCTGCTCGCGGGCTTTCGCGGCCAGCTCGGCCATGTCCAGGTTGGCTTCGCCGAGACCGCCGGTGAGGTCCGCCCTGATCGGCGCGCCGGCCGCCGCGACCTTCGACTCGACGTCGCACAGGCCCAGCAGCATGGCCGCCATCTCGTCGGTGGAGTAGGTGGTGACCCCGGCTTCCTCGACGGCGTCGACGATGGCGTCGTTGTGTCCCATCAGCCCGGTCCCGCGGGTCCAGCCGATCAGCGCGTGCGCCAGGCTGACCCGGGAGGCCCAGGAGGATTCGGCGTGCCAACGGGTCACCAACGCGTCCAGCGCCGACTTGGCTTCGCCGTATGCGCCGTCACCGCCGAACATTCCGCGGTTGGGCGAGCCGGGCAGCACCACGTGCAGCCGCGATGCGATGTCGCGCTCGGCGCCGATCTTGGACAGCCCGCCGATCAGCCGCTGCACCGCCCACAGCAGCACCTTCATCTCCATCTCGGAGCGCGAACCGGCCTCCGAGAGGTCGCCGGCCACCCGGGGCGCCGCGAACGGGAACAGCAGCGTGGGGGTCTGCGCGTCCTTGATGTGAATGGATTGCGGCCCAAGGCTTTCGGTCTGCTCAGTACCAATCCATTCGGCAAGCGCGTCGATGTCGGAGTAGGACGCCATGTTGGCGGCGACCACCCATAGCGCCGCGCCGTAGCGGGCGTGATCCCGATACAGCCCGCGGTAGAACGCCAGCCGCTCCTCGTCGAGCTTCGATGTGGTGGCGATGACGGTGGCTCCACCGTCGAGCAGCCGCGCGACCACCGACGCCGCGATCGAACCCTTCGACGCGCCCGTCACCACAGCGACCTCGTTGCTGTATTGGCCCGGGTCGGGGTTCTCCGCGCCCGCGGCGATGCGGCCGTACAGCGACGCGTGAATCTGTCGACCGGCCGCCAGCGACTTGCCCTGCCACCAGGTGGCCTGGGTGGCCACGACGTGGCCTGCGCCCTCGAACCTTTCGGACAGGCCCTGCCACTGCGCGTCGATGTCGCCCTCGTCGGTCAGCCAGAGCTTGACCAGGTCCTCACGCGCGCTCGCCCACCGGTCGTCGAACACGACGGCCTTCTTGGCGTCGAACACTGGCGCCACCAGACGCGGCCAGTCCGCGCCGAGTTCGGCGGTGACCAGATCGATGAGCTCGGCGTCCGTGGCCGTCGGGATGGCGCTGACGGGATCGTCGTGGCCCAACTGGTTGAGGATCAGGCGGGCCGCCGAGGCGAGCACGCCGTCGCGACCGGTGATCTGGTCGGTGAATTCGCTCAACGCGGCCGCGTCGACCGTCGCACCGCCACCGCCGCCCGACGACGGCAGCGCCACCGCGATGCCGCGGCGCGCGGCGACCGAGGTCACCGCGGCGTCGATGACCTTGTCGACGGAGGCGGCGTCGGCCAACGCGCCCTCGTGCAGGTGGCCGATGGCGCCGCCGCGCACACTGGTGCCCTCGCGGGTTCCCAGCGCCACTTCGACCGTGACGTGCTTGGCCCAACCGTCGCCGAGCTCCCAGGTCTTCTTGACCCGCTCGGCGATGGCGGCCGGCCGCTTGCCCGAGGGCCCCAGCACCGTGCGCAGCTGGTCGTTGATCGCATCGGAAAGCACTGGGCCGAAAGGTTTGTACGTGCGCGCCAGCTTGGTCACCTGCGACCGCAGCCCGGCAAGGTCGGCCTCGGCGGCGCCGTCGATGGCGCCCAGGTTCAGCTCCGAACCGAGGTCCACCAGCAGCTGGTTGCGCCGCGACGAGGCCCCGTCGGTGATGGACTCGATGGAGTCCAGCTCCTCGATCTGGTCGATGCGCATCTTGGCCGACAGCGCGATCAGCGCCAGGGTGGCGTCGGCGGCGTCGAAACCGATGTCGTCGGGACGCGGAGCACCCGACGGAGCAGTGGCGGGAGCGGCAGCGACGGCCGGGGCGACATCAGACGAGGGCGCACCGTCCGCGGCGGCGGCCGCGGAATCAACCGCGGCCTCCTCCGGCTCCGGCTCGGGATCGGTGTCGGTGGCGAACAGCACTGCGGCGTCGCGCTCAGCGTTGAGCACTTCGACTGTGCTGTGGGCATATTCGGGCAACTTGAGGGTGTTGGTGGCCAGCCCGGCGACGGTCGGCGCCGACTTCACGCCGATCTCGACGAACCGCTCCACGCCCAGACCGCCCGCGGCCTCCTCGGTGAACAGCAGGTCCTGGGTTTCGATCCAGCGCACCGGGCTGGCGAACTGCCAAGCCAGCAGTTCGATCAAGACGATGCGCGCCATCTCGTTGCGGCGCTCGGTCAGCCAGGTGTCATAGTCGGCGAGGATCGCATCGAGCGGCTCGGCGGGCACCAGATCCCGAATCTCCTGGATGAAGTCGCGGTCCAGGGTGAACGGACGCGGCACCAGGTTCGGGATGTAGCGCCCGATGATGACGTCGGGATCCTTGTCGCGCGGCATGACCCGTTCCAGTGAGCGGCGGAACTCCGCGACCCCGACGCGCAGCACCCGGGAATGGAACGGCACGTCGATGCCCGGCACCAGAATGAACGACCGCTTCCCGCCGGTGAGCTCGCGACGCCGCTCCACCTCGGCTTCCAGCTCCTCGAGGCCGCGCACCGTGCCGGCGATCGCATACTGCGAGCCGCGCAGGTTGAAGTTCACGATCTCCAGGAACTCACCTGTGCGCTCGGCGATTCCGGCGACGAACGCGGGCACCTCGTCGTCCGGCAGGTCGATCTGCGAGGGTCGGATCGCCGCCAGCCGGTAGTTGGAGCGGCCCAGCTCGTCGCGCGGGACGATGTCGTGCATCTTGGAGCCGCGGTGGAACACCGTCTCCAGCAACGCTTCCAGCTCGTAGATGCCGGTCACGCAGGCCAGGGCCGTGTACTCCCCGACCGAGTGGCCGCAGGCGATCGCATCCTCGACGAAGGCGCCCTGCTCGCGCATCTCGGCGACCTGCGCCGCCGCCACGGTCGCCATCGCGACTTGGGTGAACTGCGTCAGGTACAGCACGCCCTCGGGGTGGTTGTAGTGCACACCGCTGGCGATGATGCTGGTCGGGTTGTCGCGCACCACGTGCAGCACCGAGAAGCCCAGCGTGTCGCGGGTGAACTTGTCCGCCTTGTCCCACACTTTGCGGGCGGCCTTGGAGCGGGCGCGGACGTCCATGCCCATGCCCTTGTGCTGAATCCCCTGACCGGGGAAGGCATACACCGTGTGCGGGGAGGCCAGGCGCGCCGTCGCCGACATCACCAGATCGGACCCGATGCGGGCGGACACGTCCAAAACCTCTGCGCCCTGGTCGATCCCGACGCGCTCGACGCGGAAATCGACCTCGTCACCGGGACGCACCATGCCCAGGAAACGCGCGGTCCAGCCGACCAGCCGGGCCGGGGGCCGGGCCTGGCCGTCGGTGGCCGTCACCGCGTGCTGCGCGGCGGCCGACAGCCACATGCCGTGCACGATGGGCGATTCCAGGCCGGCGAGCAGGGCGGCCGCCCGGTCGGTGTGGATCGGGTTGTGGTCACCGGACACCACGGCGAACGGCCGCATGTCGACCGGGGCGGTCAGCCGGACGTCACGTCGACGACGACGCGGGGTGTCCGTCGCGTTCTCCGACACCGCGCCGCCGGCCCGCACCGGCTCGGTGAGTTCGGCGGAGCCGGTGCGCCCCAGGATCGCGAACCGCTCGTCGAGATTGGCGATCGTCGCGCCGTCGCCGTCGGCGATCGTGACCGCGACGCGCACGACACGGCCCATGTCGGTGTCGATCGCCGCCGAAGCCGTTGCGGTGATTGCCAATTCGGCCGGGACCTTGGGCAGCGCGCCGACCACGTGGGCGGCGTGGTCGAGGTGCACCAGACTGAGCAGGCCCTCGACGACGGGGACGCCGGTGTCGGTAACCGCCGAGCCGATCGCCGCGAAGACCGCGGGCCAGCACAGACCAACGAGCGCGTCGGGCACGGTGGTGAGGCCGGGCGCCAGCGGCTCGGAGAAGGTGGCCGTGACACCGGTGTGGTCGGCGACGCGCTCGGGATCCCAGTCCACCGTCACGGTGGCCGTCCCGTCGACGACCGCCGGCAGGAATTCCGGCCCGTCGACGCCGGCGGCGATCGCCAGCACCGCCCGCATGGCCGTGGCGGCGTCCTCGGTGGACACCACCGGGGTGCCGCCGTCAATGGTGTTGGCGGGCAGGGCGAACGGGATGTCGATCCAGGTCCCCGATACCGGAACGCTCAGCACCACCCGGTTACCGTCGACCCCGAGCCGCGCTCCGGTGGACGAGTGTGTGGCGCGGCGACTTTCGGGCCCTTCAGAGCCCTCGTGCACGAGCCAATCGGCGGGGTCGGCGATCCGGTGGACCGGGTTGATCGCGGTGCGGCCGGCCCACTGCACATCCGGGGCGTCGAGTACGACAGCCAGCGGTCCGGTCACGTCGGGGCGACCCATCCGGCGCGACGCGACGGCGCGGGGCTGCCCGCTGGACGACAGCACCTCGTCGATGGCGGCCTGCTCGAAGCGGTCCAGCAGTTCACCGACGGGTTCGTCCATCCGGGTGATGCCGGCGACCGCAGCGGTACCCGGGATGATGCACACCTGGTCGGCGTCATAGCGGGCGTCGTGGGCCTGCCACAGCGAATCGCTTCGCCACCAGCGCCGCACGTCCTTGTCGATGACCGGTACGAAGTTGACCGGCTTGCCCGGCGTCTTGCACAGCGTGACGAAGAAGGGGACGTCGGCCGGGTGCAGTTGCACCGCTTGCGCGTCCGGGTATTCGGCGAGCAGCGTGGCGATGGCCTGCTGCGGACTCTCCAGCAGCGCCGCGTCGTCGAACAGCGTCGCGATCGGGCCGGAATCGCTTGCGTGCAAACGGGCTTCGGCGCGCTGCAGCATCTGCTGGAAGCGGTCACGCCAGGTGTCGGCGAGCCACGGGCTGCCGGGCGCGGCGGTGTCGGCGGTGGAGTTGCCCTCCCCGATGGCCAGCTCCACGTAGCGCTGCAACCACTGCAGGTAGGTCATGTCGGCGACGTCGCCGAAGTATGGCTTGGCGGTGTTCGCCATCGCCGCGATGATCTCGTCGCGACGCTCGGCGACGGCGTCCGCGTCGCCGGCGACCTCGTCGAGGAGGCGGCCGCAGCGCGACGCGCTGTTGTCGATCTCGTGGATGTCGGCGCCGAGCTGGCTGCGGCTGGAAGCCATGCCGTTCAAGGCTTTTCCGGCGCCGACCCACTGGTCGGTGCCTTGGGTCTCGACCAGCATCCGCTTGACCGACGGCGAGGTGGTGGCCTCCTTGGTCGCCATCGCAGCGGTGCCGACCAGGATGCCGTCGATCGGCATCAGCGGGAAGCCGTATGCCTGCGCCCACCGCCCGGACAGATACTCTGTCGCGCGCTCGGGGGTGCCGATACCACCGCCGACGCAGACCGTGATATTCGGGCGCGACCGCAGCTCCGAATACGTTGCCAGCAACAGGTCGTCGAGGTCTTCCCACGAATGGTGGCCACCGGCGCGCCCACCCTCGATGTGCATGATCACCGGCTTGGTGGGCGCCTCGGTGGCGATGCGGATGACCGAGCGGATCTGCTCGACCGTGCCGGGCTTGAACACGACGTGACTGATGCCGACGTCGTTCAGCTCCTCGATCAGGTCGACGGCCTCCTCGAGATCGGGGATGCCGGCACTGATCACCAGGCCGTCGATCGCCGCACCCGACTGACGCGCCTTCTGCACCAACCGCTTTCCGCCGACCTGCAGCTTCCACAGGTACGGGTCGAGGAACAGCGCGTTGAACTGATAGGTGCGGCCCGGCTCGAGCAGCGTCGCGAGCTCCTCGACGCGGCCGGCGAAGATCTCCTCGGTGACCTGCCCGCCGCCGGCCAGCTCGGCCCAGTGCCCGGCGTTGGCCGCGGCGGCGACGATCTTGGCGTCGACGGTGGTCGGGGTCATGCCGGCGAGCAGGATCGGCGAGCGGCCCGTCAACCGGGTGAACTTCGTCGAAAGCTTGACCCTGCCGTCGGGCAGGCGAACGACGGTCGGGGCGTAGGTCGACCACGCCCGCGCCACCTCGGGGACGGCCCCGACGGTGAAGAGGTTGCGCTGCCCGCCGCGGGTCGCGGCGGGAACGATGCCGACACCCAGTCCGCGGATGACCGGCGCGGTCAGCCGGGTCAGGATGTCACCGGGACCGAGGTCGAGAATCCAGCGTGCGCCGGCCTCGTGCACACGGCTGATCTCCTCGACCCAGTCGACCCGTCGCACCAGGATCGCTTCGGTCAGCTCGCGGGCCAGGGCGACATCCAGGCCCACCTTCTCGGCCCAGCCGGCGACGATGTCGATGCCGTCGGCCAGCCGCGGCGTGTGGAAGCCGACCTCCACCTGGACCGGATCGAAGACCGGCGAGAAGACGTCCCCACCGCGCAGCTTGTTCTTGCGATCGGCCTCTTCCTTCTCCGAGATCTGCTGGCAGTAGAGCTCGAACCGGGATAGCTGTTCGGGCGTGCCAGTGATGACGACCGAGCGCCGGCCGTTGCGGATGGACAGCACCGGCGGCAGCACGGTGCGGACGTCCTGCGCGAACTCGTCGAGCAGCCGGCTGATGCGCTCGGGGTCGGCGTTGGTCACCGACACCATGGGCGGGCGGTCGCCGAGCACGGAGATGCCGCGCCGGCGGGCGACCAGCGTCCCGGCCGCGCCGATCAGCTGGGCCATCGCCAGCAGCTCGGCGTCGCGGGCGCCCGCCGCCTTGAGGGCCTCGACGGCGAGCACCCCTTGGGAGTGCCCGGCGACCGCGACAGGCGGGGTGGCCTTGAGGTCCATGCCCTGGCGCGCCAAAGCGCGGACCGCCGCGATCTGAGTGAGCAGCACGCCGGGGATCGACACCGCGGCCGACGTCAGGTGCTTGTCCGACGGGACCGGGTCCTCGGCCGCCAGCGCGCGCACCCATGCGAGCGGCTCGAAACCGATCGGGCGCACCACGACCAGTTCCTTGGCCACCGGCTCGAGCAGCAGCTCGACCTCACCCACGAGCGTTGCCAGGTCCGATTCGATCCCGGCCGACGAGACCAGATCCTCGAGGGTTTCCAGCCAGGCGCTGCCCTGGCCGCCGAACGCAACGGCGTACGGCTCGCCGGCCGTCAGACGGTCGACCAGAGCGTGGGTCTCCCCGGCTGACGCATGAGGGCCATTTCCATCGCGATCAGCGGACACCCGGTCGTGCTCATGGATCGTCACCTTCTATGTCTCCCTGTATGCGTCTTTACGTATCGGTTCGTTCGGCCGGTCATCACCGGCGGGCGGGTTCGGCGATTCCGCGTCGAATCAATGCCGGGAAACGGCTGACCGGTGTGTTGTCGGCGGACCGCCCGTGTGGGTTGAGCGGCGCGGGGACTGCATCGGCTGTACTAAGAGTGTCATAAGGATCGACCCCCGTTTTTCGTGGTGATTGGTTACTGATGAGTTCTACGCACGGGTAACCGTGTCGTGGGTAACACGGGGTTTAATCGGCGGCGCGGGCGCGGCGAACAAACCTGCTGCATGCAGGTGGTTACGGTCGAGTAGCTATAACTGCGCTGATCAAAGCAGTTTTGTTATGTAATCGTTATGTAAAAATTTCGAGCCGCGAAGCCACGTCGGGCCCTCCTGCGTCGCGTCGTCCGGTCCGCGATCGCGGCCGCCGGGCCGAAAAATGAGCGAACGAGTGTTTGCTGGGATCATTAAGAGACGCGGGCCACCGAGACGCGGCGAGGCACCCGGAGCGCTAGACCCACTGCCCGAATTGCGGTTTGAGGATCTCGTTGATGTCCACCCCGACCCCGCCGACACTGCGTTTGTCGATCTCGACCTGATGCAGATGGACGGCCGGGTGGGTGAACCCCTTGGGCGAGCCCCAGTTGTGCTGCCAGAAGTAAGAGCCCAGACCGTCGTGCAGCGCCCAGTCGATGGTCTTCGAATTGGCGTACACACCTGTGCGCTGATGCCCGATCACCGACTCCCACGATCGCAGGTAGGGCGCGATCAGCTGTTTGTACTGGTCATAGGACGGGTCGTCGTCGATCGAGGCGTAGATCGGCGCGCTGGCCGGGCCACCCGCGGCGGCGTGCAGTTGCATCCCCCGCTGCGCGTGCTGGAGCCCGGCATTGGCCCCGCCCAGCCAGTCGGCGGTGTCGCCCTTGCCGAACTGGTAGCAGGAGACGATCTTCAGCCCGTTGCTGTTGAGGTCACGTGCCTCGGCGACCTGGATCGGCTTGCCCAGCATCCAGTTGCCCCCCGGACGCCGGTCGGACACATACCTGATCGAGCCCACGGCGCCGGCGGCCCTGATCTGGCTGGCCGGGATGACCCCGGCGGCGTAGTCCAGCAGGGTGCCGAGCGAGGCCGACGCGGGCGCCGGGCGCAGCGACGCAACCGCGACACCCAGGCCCGCCAAGGCCGGGCCCGCGGCCGCCCATTTCAGTAGGTCGCGTCGCGAAACCGATGACACAAGCGACAGAGTACGACAGGAACACCACCCGACACATTGACCACACTGGTCACATCTGCATCACGGTGTCACATCTCGGGTTTGAGCCCGCGTCGCCGCGGGCAGCACGATCACGCTCACGGCCACCAGGCCCCGGTGAGCGGTCTGACGGGCGATCTCGTCGAGGAAGTCGGCGGCCGCCGGGTTGATGGATCCGGCCCAGGCCCGGAATCCCTGCACGATCACCGGGTCATGTTCCAATGACGGCTGCACCGCGCGAAGCACACCGACCACGTCGTGGGGCAGTGGGTCGGCCAGCTGCCGGTCGACCCAGCTGCGGGCCAGCTCCGTCGCCGCCACCCGATCGTCACCCAACCGGATCACGTCGCCGGCGAGGTTGCGCAACCGGTCGAACAGCACCTGACGTCCCGACAGCTCGGCCAGTTGTGCCAGCAGAGTGGTGGCCGCCGGCGGCAGGACCATCTGCCCGAACAGCGCCGGAACCGGCAGATCCCACTCGTCGAACAGGTCGGCGTACATCGTCGCGACGGGCGCGGACAGCGGCGCGCTGAGCCTCCCCATGACGCCGATGCTGTCGCGGTGCGTCGTCGCCAGGGTGCGCAGAATGTCGTCGTTGACGTCGGCGTCCGGGCAGTCGGCGGCGGCGCGGGACGCGACCCGGGATCGGTCGATGGCCGCGATCAACTCATCCAGCCGGTCGCGCTGACGCAGCAACAGCGCCCGGTGCTCGTCGAGCACGTCCGCCAGCGAGGTGCGCCCGTCGGCGACCAGGCGCTGGATGTCGTTGATGCTGATGCCGAGACTTCTCATCAGATCGATGCGCAGCAGGTCGAGCACCTGCTCCACACCGAACACCCGGTAGCCGTTGGACAGGTGCTCGGCGCGCAGCAAGCCGACCTTTTCATAGTGGCGGATGCGGCCGGAAGCGATCCCGGTCAGGGCCGTGACGTCGCCGATCAGCAACTGGTCAGGCACGCCTTGACCTTACAACTGTCGCAAGGTCTGTACTGGGCAGGTGGAACGCGACCAACTCATCGACCTCACCCGCCGCGCCTTGAAGCTGGCGCGCGACAGGACCACCGATCTCGCCCCGGCCGAGCACCGGGTCGAGGCGCACGCCTACACGTCGGCCGAGCGCCACGACCGGGAGCGGGCCATGGTGATGGCCAGCCCGCACTTGGTCGGGTACGTCTCGGAGCTGCCCGGCCCGGGAACCTACTGCACGAAGACGGTGATGGGGCGGTCGATCCTGTTGACCCGGACGGCCGATGGATCGGTCAAAGCGTTCGACAACGTCTGCCTGCACCGGCAGTCGCAGGTGGCCACGGGTTGCGGCAGCGCGAAGCGGTTCACTTGCCCGTATCACGCGTGGACGTACGACAACGACGGACGGTTGGTCGGCCTGCCCGGCCGCGAGGGATTCAGCGGCGTGACCGTCAAGGTGGACGGTCTGACCGAACTTCCGGCCGCCGAGTTCGCCGGGTTCCTCTGGGTCGCATTGCATCCCGGTGCACCCCTGGACGTTGCCGCGCACCTCGGGCCCCTGGCCGACGAGCTCGATTCGTGGGGCATCGGACGGTGGTCGCCGCTGGGCGAGAAGGTGCTCGACTGTCCGATCAATTGGAAGCTCGCGGTCGACACCTTCTCGGAGAACTACCATTTCGCCACCGTGCACCAGCAGACCTTCGCCACCATCGCCCGCAGCAACTGCACGGTGTTCGACACGTTCGGACCGCACCACCGGTTGATCTTCCCGCTCAACACGATCCTGGAGCTGGACGGTGTCCCCGAAGAGCAGTGGAATCCGTTCCAGAACTTGGTCGTGATCTATGCGCTGTTCCCCAACATTGTGCTGTCGGTGACCATCGCCAACGGCGAACTGTTCCGGATCTACCCCGGGGACCGGCCGGGAAGATCGATCACCGTGCACCAGAACTCCACCCCGCTGGACCTTTCCGACGAATCCGTTTCCGCTGGCGCGCACGCCGTCTTCGACTACGCGCACGCCACGGTGCGCGACGAGGATTACCGGCTGGTCGAGAACCTGCAGACCAACCTCGAGTCGGGCGCCAGGGACCACCTGCTGTTCGGCCGCAACGAACCCGGGCTGCAGCATCGCCACAACGCCTGGGCGGAGGCGCTTGCCGGATCAGCTGCCCTGGGTTGACCCCTCGGCGGACAACACCGCCACGAGGTCATCCAACAGCGTTGCCAGCGCGTCGGTTTGAGCCGGGCGCACCGTGCTCAACAGCCTGACCGCTTCGCTACGGCGGCCACGGGCCAGCAGCTGCACCAGCAGGGTCGCGGCCATCTGCAGGTCCCGGTCGGCCGGCTCCATGTTCGCGACGCTGGTGGCGAGCACCTCGACCAGCTCCCAGTCGCGGTACAGGGCCAGCGAGCGTTCGTTGAAGGCGAAGCCGGTCACGGGTTCACCCCATAGTGTTCCGTGGTAGCGGTACGGGCCCTCCATGTATTCGATGGGCAGGCCGTGCGCGGGAGCGGGCACCAGCGGCTCCCCGACGATGTCGAGCTGCATGGTGCGGCAGGTGATCCTGTGGCGGTCCGGCATGTAGCGGGCGGCGGCGTTCGGCCGCACCAGCGGTTGCACCGCGTCCGGCCATCGCACGTAGCTGCTGACCTCCACCTCTACGTCCTCGGCGCATTCCGGCGGCACGGCCGGATCGGGATGACTCATCGTCACTCCCGTAAACGGTTGCAGCGCATTGCGGTTGGTCCGGTCGAACTGCCGCCAGATGCTCAGGTCCACGCCGTTGTCGAAGTTGATGGTGCGCCATTCGTGGGACCGGGCCCGCGGGTCTCCCCCGGTCCCACCACCGCCGGCGTACTTCGGGAACCACTGCCGGTCGATATGCCCGCTGCTCCCGGAAACCTGGTGGACCAGGCCGCCCCAGCGCAGGGTGCCCGTCATCGCCATGCCGGTCTGGAAATACGAATAGGTGTCGGTCTGGCCGAAGCAGCAGATCTTCCCCTTGTACGTGGACGCACCCACCGGTGTCGGTGCGCGCGTTGGGGTTACCGCCAGGTCGAGGCGCATGGGCCGCCCCGCCTGGTCCTCGCCGACCAGGCTGACGCGGTAGGTGTAGGGCAGCAGTTCACCTTCGTTGTCGCGGCAGGTGATCCAGGACGCGGTGCCTGCGCCGCTGGCGTAATGGATGTCCAGAAAACCCGGCGCCAACGTCAGCTTGCGCTGCGCCCCAGGTTCCATGTTGGCCGGCGGCATGTCGTAATCCGTGTAGGTGCCGTAATCACCGGAATCCAGATCGAAGAGCGCCATCGTGTAGAAGTCGGCGACCACGGCGCCACCGGGCCGGTTCTTGTTGAAGATGGTCAGGAAGGCAAAAGACCGGTCGGTCTCGGCGGCCTCCAGCTGCCCGGCGATGAACCAGGTGTCCGACTCCTGATCCGGATGCTCGCCCTCGGCGGCCGGGAAGTCCAGCTGGCTGTCGCCAGGTACCAACTGGAAGGGGTAACTGCGCCAATCGCTGGTCATATGAGCCTCGCTGCTTTTTTCGCTATGTTAGCGTCAATAGCGAAATCCCGGTCCCTGTCGCATTGCGCCCGACCCTCGAGGAGGTGCCGGATGACAGAATCCGCCGGCCACCGGTCCTACGACGAACTCTTCATCGGGGGGCAGTGGCGCAAGCCCGCCAACCCGCAACAGCTCGCCGTCATCTCGCCGCACTCGGAAGAACCGGTCGGCCATGTTCAGTTGGCTGGGCCCGAGGACGTCGACGCCGCCGTCGCCTCGGCGCGACACGCCTTCGATCACGGGCCCTGGCCGCGGATGACCCACGCCGAGCGGATGGCCAAGGTCGAGCGGTTGGCCGCGATCTATGCCGGCCACATCGAGGAGATGGCCGACCTGATCACCGACGAGATGGGCTCGCCGCGCAGCTTCAGCCGGATGGGACAAGGGGCGGCCGCGGCGACGCTCATCCATCTGGCGCTGGCCGCCGCACGCGACTTCCCGTGGGAAGAACGGCGCCAGGGTGTCCTCGGCGAAGTGCACCTGCGCAGGGCACCGGTCGGGGTGGTCGGCGCGATCGTGCCGTGGAACGTTCCGCAATTTTTGATCATGCCGAAACTGATCCCGGCGTTGATCGCGGGGTGCACGGTCATCATCAAGCCCGCACCCGAAACCCCTTTGGACGCTTTGTGGTTGGCGGAGATGATCGAGCAGCTGGACCTTCCCGAGGGCGTGGTCTCGGTGCTGCCCGGCGGACCCGAGATCGGCGAGGCGCTGGTGCGCCACCGGGGTGTGGACAAGATCGCGTTCACCGGCTCGAGCGCCGTCGGGCGCCGCATCGCCGCCCTGTGCGGCGAGCAGCTCAAGCGGGTGAGCCTGGAACTGGGCGGCAAGTCGGCGGCGATCATCCTCGACGACGCCGACATCGGCAAGACGGTAGCCGGGTTGAAAACCGCCGGCCTGATGAACAACGGCCAGGCGTGCGTCGCGCAGACCCGGATCCTGGTCAGCGACCGGCGCCACGACGAGGTCGTCGACGCGCTGGCAGACATGATGTCGTCCCTCAACGTCGGAGATCCGGCCGACGACGCCACCGACATCGGACCCCTTGTCGCACAACGCCAACAACGGCGTGTCCAGGACTACATCAAGTCCGGTCAAGCCGAGGGCGCCCGCGTGGTGCTCGGCGGGCTGGACAGCCCGTCGGACCGCGGCTGGTATGTGCAGCCGACGCTGTTCGCCGACGCCACCAACGACATGCGCATCGCCCGGGAGGAGATCTTCGGTCCGGTCCTGACCGTGCTGCGTTATCACGACGAGGACGACGCAATCCGGATCGCCAACGAGAGCGACTACGGTTTGGCCGGTTCGGTGTGGACCTCCGACATCGCACACGGGTTGGAGATCGCGGCGGGGGTGCGGACCGGCACGTACGGCATCAACATGTACACACTCGACATCGGCGCGCCCTTCGGCGGCTTCAAGCAGTCGGGTATCGGACGCGAATTCGGCCCGGAAGGCCTCCACGAATACGTAGAACTCCAGACGCTGGTATGCAAAGGGCAGCTGCCGCCGCTATCCGGCTGACGCTCAACCACTTTCGGGCACCTGCAAAGTGAGCTCGACCGGGCAGCACAGCGCACCGTGCTGATTGGTCACCTGGATCTCGATGTCCACGAGGCAGCGCGGCGGGTCGACCGACGCGTCCCGACGTTTGGCGACCGCGCGGCCCCGGCCGATCATGGTGTCGCCGGCATATATCGAGCCCGCCAGCCGTAGGGAGCGGCGCACCACGCGGCTGCCCGGTCCCGCCCAGTCGGTCGCGACGCGGTCGGCGAACCCGGCGAGGTGCATCGTGTTGACGTAGATGGTCGGATTGCCTTGGCGCTGCGCGTATTCGGGATCGAAGTGCCCCGGAAAGTAATCCCACGTCGCGCCCGCGTTCTCCACCACACGCTGGTAGCTGATGTGGTCGACAACCTCGGGCAGGTCGACGGGAACGGCGATCTCGTCGAAGCTCAGCTCGCCTGCGATCACGAAGACGCCGCGGGGGTGAAGCGGAACAGGGTGTTCCGGCACGTGGCGACCACCGTCGCGTCCTGGCGCTGATAGGTCTCCAGCGTCTCGACGAAATGACCTATGCCCAGGCGGGTCCGCTTCTCCGGCGACACCGACAGCAATTCCTCGACGACGGTGAGCAGATCGCCTTCGACGATGGGCTGCAGGAACTCGACATCGTTGGCCGCGTTGATGAACGTGGTGCCCGGCAGCGGCACCCGCAGCACCAGGGATGCCGCCGGCGGTCGGCCCTGCGGCTCCCACGGCGGAGGGATCAACCAGCCCATCAGCAGGGCCGGGGGCGCTAGTAGGCCTCCCCATTTGCGGCGGGCGAACTCGGCGTCCCAGTAGGAGCGATTGCCGTCGTGGACCATTGCGGCGAACAACTGGATGCGCGCCCCGCTGACGGCCGTGGCCGCGATGCGCGGCTCGCTCGTCGCGCCGACCATCCGCAGCGCATCTTCATAGGTGCCGAAGGCCAGCTGGTAACTGAGATCCGGGTCCACGCCGCTCACATAACGAGCGGGTGCCTACTGGGCACCGAGTCCCATTGCAGCTTGCGGGAGGTGAAGTACCAGCCGCCGCGCTCGTAGATCAGCGTGTCCTTGAACACCCCGGTCGCGCGGAGGGTGGTGTCGCCGTACATGCTGGCGAATAGCACGACAACACAACGCTGTACGGCGTTCACCCCGTCGATGCGGATCTCGTGGTCGACCGTCACCAGGCGCTGCCCGTCGCCGCCGTCGAAGGCGGCGCGCAGGTCGTCGAACGTATCGCCGTCACGCGTGTAGGTGGCGCCGGAATGACGGAACGTGGCAATCCAGCGGTCCCGGTCGCCCTTGGAATATGCCCGGTTGTGCCGGGCGTTCAGGTCCAGGATGGCAGCGCGGCCGGCGGCGGCCAGGAGCATTTGCTGTTCCTGATAGGACATCGTCATTTTGGTCTCCAGCCTCTTCCGGGAAACGACTGCCAACGAGCGGTTGGATGTAACGGTAAAGTAACTTGCCGACGATTACGTAACATTAACGTAACTTACCGGCTAACGATATAGCCCTGAGCTTCACGATCCCACGCCTCCCGAGTCACCCCCCGCGCGCGCAACAGGTCTTTGCGTATTCGTCCGATGACATTCTTCGGAAGTTCGCTGACGATCTCCACGAATCGGGGCACGCAGAAGTACGGCATCCGGGCCGCGCAGAAATCGAGCAGCTCGGTGTAATCCAAGGTGGCCCCTGGCCGCAACGTCACCACGACCAGGATGTCATCTTCGCCCAATGGGCTGGGCACCCCGACGGCGGCGGCTTCGGCCACGGCGGGATGGTTCATGACCACGGTTTCCACTTCCACCGAGGAGACGTTCTCGCCGCGCCGGCGCAGCGAATCCTTCCTGCGGTCGACGTAGGTCAGGTTGCCCCCGCCGTCGAACCGGCCGAGATCGCCGGTGCGAAACCATTCCGCGTGGGGAATCACCCGCAACCCCGGGCCGACATAGCCCTCGCTCATCACGTGCGGGCGGCGCGGTCGGCAGGCGATCTCCCCCACCGTGCCGGCGGGCACCGGTTCGCCGTTCTCGTCGACAAGGCGCACGTCGAAATGAGGATTCGGCCGGCCCGACGTTCCGGGTACCCCGTCGTCGGCCAGGGCCTTGACGGCGATCGGAAACGCCTCGGTCATCCCGTACATCGTGACAATGCGGCAGCCATAACGCTTTTCGATGTCCCGGTAGTGCTTGGCGTCGATGGGAGCCGCGGAGATGAACCGCAACGGCAGCTGGGCATCACGCGGATCCGCGGGCAGGTTGCGCAGCATCGAGACCATGGCGCCGGCGCCGGCGAAACCGACGGCGCCGCGGGCGCGCACCTCGTCCCACACCTGACCGGGATGAAAAGCCCCGGCCAGCACGGTCGTCGCGCCGAGCAGCATCGGGGCCAGCACGCTGGGCGCCGCGCTAAGGTGATACAGCGGCATCGCCGTCCACAGCACGTCCCCCGCACGCAATTCCCAGGCCGACGCGACCGTCGCGGCCACCGTGAACAGGTAATGCCAGGTCGTGGCAACCGCTTTCGAGGGCCCGGTGGTACCCGAGGTGTAGAAGAGGCAGCCCACGTCCGTCGACGCGCCGGCGGCGCCGGCAGGCGGTGTGCCGGCGTCTCGGCTCAAGGCCGATGCGAGTGAATCGCCCTGCGCCAGCACGGTTGGCGCGTGATCCAACGCGCCGGCCACCTCGTCGAGCCGGGGCCGGCGCTCGGCATCGGTCAGGACGACCCTCGCCCGCGACAGCCGTAGGGCGTCCAGCAGGAAGTCCCCCTTGTTCGCGGCATTGACGGCGGCGGTCACGGCGCCAAGGCGCGCCGCGCCCAACCAGAAGTAAACCCATTCGGGGCAGGTGCCGGCGAATATGGCCACGCCGTCTCCACGGTGGACTCCCAACTCCGCCAGCATGTTCGCCGCGGCGCACGACCGCTGCCGCATCTGCTCGAAGGTCACGTCGACGCCGGCGATCGACATCATCACCCGGTCGGGATGCTGTTCGGCGCGCCGATCGAGCACGGCCGCGACGGTGAAGCTTTCGACGCCGAAGTCGGCGGGTCCGGGCATCAGGCTTTCGCGGCCGCCGGGTCGGGCTGACCGTCGGCGGTGTAGCCGAAGTCGGACGGCGACGGCTGCGTGCCCGGGTAGAAGCGGTGCGCCCAGCGGCGCAGGGCGGCATAGTCGTGGGCCTCTTCGGGAGCCAGGTTCGGCTTCTCCAGATACTTCATGTTCTCCCAGGTGAAGAAGTCTTGTTTGATGACTTCCTGCTGCAGTCCCAGGAATTTGGCCGCGCGACCGGTCGGCACGTCGCGCGTATCGCCGGGCTCGCGGACGGAAGCCTGCGTGTAGAAGTAATCGGTGTAGTCCTCGTCGACCGGCGTCTGCCCGGTGACCTGGACCGTGGCCACCAGTTCGCTGGGGAAGCGGACGACCCCCAGGCCCAGCGAGTAGTTGTCGTAGATGATCTTGGCGTCGACCGGTCCGTTGGGGGTCAGCCAGGTCGACGCGCGGCCACCGCCGAAATGGGCGTTGACGGTCGCGTGCAGGTGGTAACCGGACACCTCGAACGACGCGGTGGTCGCGGGATTGGCGGCCTTGTGCACGTACTGCACGTGGTACGGGTCGGCGGCGTTCTCGATGATCATCTGCGGGTGCACCTTGACCCGGTTGATCATCTGCGTGTGCGGGTGCAGTGGGTAGTACTCGTTCGTTTCCAGTTCGGGGAGCACCGGGGGCTGCCAGTACGGCGCCCGGCCGTGCCGCTCGTGCCACGCGAGCACGAAGCCGTACCACTCCATGCTGGGGTAGGTGCGGATGCGGACGTTGTTCTTGCACCCGATCTTGCTGTACGGGATCAGCGCGTTGCTGCCGTCGCCACGCCAGCGCCAGCCGTGCCACGGGCAGACGATGTTGTCGCCTTCCACCGTGCCGCCGACGGCGAGGTTGGCGCCGAGGTGCTGGCAGTAGGCGTCCATCACGTGCACCCGGCCGGACTCGGTGCGGAAGATGACGAGCTCCTCACCGAAGTAGTGCGCCCGCTTGACGTCGCCGGCGGCCAGGTCCGAGCCGAAGGCAACGATGAACCAGCCGGTCGGGAACCGATAGGTCGACAGCGCGATGCCGGCCTGCCCGAACTCGCGTTCCGAGGGATCGCCGGCCGAATCCGGTGCCGGGTCCGAAATTGCATGCGTCACGAGTTCTCCATATCCCGCCCAGGCCAAGCGTGCCCAGCGCAACCGGGCTTCACTCACCGCGGTTCGACGACAACGTCTATTTTTACTATTTTAAGCATTGAACGTCAACGCGGCGCGGATGCGCCCCGGCAGAGCGGGATATCACATGGCGGCTGCGGTGGTGGACCTTTCCGACTTCGCCCTGTGGCGCAATGGTTTTCCGGACGAACTGTTCGCGGAGTTGCGACGCAGCCGGCCGATCTTCCGCCATGAACTGACCCCGGGCGTGGCGCAGACCGTGCACCGTGATTTCTGGGTGGCGACCAAACACCGGCACGCCGTCCGCCTGCACCGCGACACCGACTCGTTCACCGCGGCCGACGGCCCGCTCATCCAACCGGTCGCCCTGTTCTCGGCGTCCCCGACGATCATCACGCTGGACCCGCCGGAATTGAACAAGCGCCGCAAACTCATCTCGAACGCCTTCAATCCCCGGGCGATCGCCAAGCTGGAGGACGGCATCCGGGCGCGTGCGGCACGGATGATCGATGCGTTGCTCGTCAAGGGCGGCGGGGACTGGATCGAGGACGTCGCCGACGCCCTGCCGATGACGGTGATCGGCGACATCATCGGCATCCCGGACGAGGACCGTCCGCGGATATTCGACATCTTCGACCGCATCCTGAAGGTCCTTGCGCCCGAGGCGGGCCCGAGCGGCCGGGTCGAGCTCGACCTCTTCGCATCGGTGTTCGCTTACGCGACGGAGCTGACCGCGCAGAAGCGGCGCAACCCCACCGATGACATCTGGAGCACGCTGGCGACCGCGGTGATCACCGGCGAAGACGGCGAAGAATTCAGCCTGCCCGCCAACGAACTGGAGTTCTTCTTCTTCGTCCTGGCCTTCGCCGGCAGCGACACCACAAAGAACGCGCTGGCCATCGGGCTGCAGGCCTTCATGGCGAATCCGGAGCAGATCGAGCGCTATCGCGAGCACGAAACGCTGCGGCCGAGCGCCGTCGAGGAGGTGCTGCGCTGGGCCTCACCAGTCGCGTACTGGACGCGCACCGCCAAGGTCGACGTCGAAATGGACGGTCAGCACATCGCGAAGGGTGAACGCGTCGTGTCGATGCTGCGCTCGGCGAACCGCGACGAGGAGGTCTTCTCCTCACCGTTCGCGTTCGACATCGGCCGTCAGCCCAACCCGCACGTCGCTTTCGGGGGCGGCGGACCACATCATTGTCTGGGCGCCATGCTGGCCCGGGCCGAGCTGCGCGCGGTGTTCGACGAACTGTTGTTGCGCTGCGACGATATCGAAATCGGTCCGGCCAAGGCGGCTTACCCGAATCTGACCACCAACATGTCGATCTACGACGCGATGCCGATATCGCTGACCGAGCGCTAATCGATCAGCCGCAGCGCGGCCTTGGGGCACTGATCCAGCGCGGCGCGCACGTCGATCTCGAGCCGCGGCGGCACGGGGCCGTCCGCGATCTGCACCACATCCTCGTCCCCGAGTTCGAACACCTCCGGCGCCAGCGATTCGCAGAAACCGTTGGCCTCACACAGGTTTTCGTCCACTGTCACGCGCATCAGATGCCCTCCACTTCTCTCTAGAGGCCCTTGGGTCGGGTCCCGATCACCCCACTGGTTGCGAGGCGCGTCAGTTCGTCGTCGCTCAGCCCGCACCGATCGCGAAGTATGTCTTCATTGTGCTCACCCAATCGCGGCGGTGGCCGCCGCAGCCAATGGTCCTGGCCGGCCAGCCGGGCGAACGGGGGGCAGGGATAAAGCCCCGCACCGGTGCTGGGATGGTGCAGGGTCTCCAGGAAGCCGCGGTGCCGAAGCTGCGGGTTGTCGGTGACCAACGACGGTGACACCACCGGCGCGGCGGGGATGCCGGCGGCGGCTAACCGCTCCACCGTCGCGTCGAGGGGTTGGCGGGCGAACCACTCCGCCAGCCGGCGATCGACGTCATCCGCCCGCTGCGACCGCCCGGCGACGGTCGCCAACCCCTCGTCGCACCAGGCCGGTCGACCCATCAGCTCGACCAGCGCACGCCACTGCCCGTCGTCGCGCACGGTGACCGCGATCCAGTCGTCGTCGCCGGCGCACCGATAGATGTTCTGGATGGCGTCGCCGAAACCGCGGTTGCCCCGCCGGGTCAGCGTCGTCCCGAAGACCTCCGATTCGATCGCCTGGATCGCGGTGGCGTTCAGCACCGTTTCGAGCATCGGCAGCTCGACCAGCTGCCCCGATCCGGTGCGTTCGGCGAAGTTGAGCGCCGCCAGTACGGCGAACGCGGCGTGCACGCCGGCCAGCGGGTCGCAGGCCCCCCTTGGGGTGACCGGCGGCTCGTCGGGCAGCCCCGTCACCCAGGCCAGGCCGGCGATCTGCTCCATGGTGGGGGCGAATCCGACCCGATCCCGCCACGGCCCCTCCAGCCCGAAAGCGGGCATGCGGGCAACGACGAGTTCGGGATTGACCTTCAGCAGCACGTCGGCGGTCAGGCCGAAGTGGTCCATCACGCGTGGGGAGAAGTTCTCGATGACCACGTCGGCGCCGGCGGCCAGCTCGGTGAACAGGCGGCGCCCGTCTTCGGAGCCCAAATCCAGCGTGACGGAGCGCTTATTGGTGTTCATGGCGTGGAAGACCCAGCCGTACTCCCACCAATCGTCGACGTCGGTGCGCATGCCACCCGAATAGCGGATGCCGTCGGGTCGCTGGATGGATTCCACCTTGACGACATCGGCGCCGAAGGCGGCCAGCAGGTGGGTTGCCGCGGGACCGGCCCAGAACGCGGTCAGGTCGACGATGCGCACACCGGCCAGTGGTAACGTGCGCGGAGCCGAGTCCGCCCCGGGTTCCCTTGGGGACCAAGGCTTCTCATCATCGGCCTCGCCGGGAACGGGTGCGGCCCCCGGCGGTGCGGGCGCGCATGCCGACATCAGCCATGGCGGCCGGGGCTGGTGAAAGCCGGCGGGATTGGCAACGAACGCGCCGCGCTGGGTCACATACTCCATATCCCGGATCGTGGAGCCGTTGCCGAGCGCCGCGATGGGCAGCCGGAACAGCTGGCCGAGCTCGACGATCTCCTCGACGGTCCGTTCGGCCAGCCAGGGGCGGATCTGTTCGCGGATCAGGTCGCGGTAGGCCCACCGGCCGATCTGGAAGCGGAGCTGCTCGATCTCCTCGAGCTGCGGACACTCGACCATCGCGACGAAGTCGAGCCATTGCTGGCCCGTGACCATGGTGATCCCGACGTAGCCGTCTTTGGCGGGCTCGATGGAGGGCACCTCGAGGGTGCGGCGGATCGGCGGCACCTGCAGCAGCTGGGAGTGCAGCCATTCGCTGCTCTGCATTGCGGTGAGCGCTTCCAGCATGGACAGGTCGAGGTGCTCACCGGGGCCGCCGCGGTCGACGCGGCGGCGCACGGCCAGCGCACCGAATGCGGCGTAGACGCCGCCCATGTACTCCCCCAGCTCGCCGCCGATGGAGATGGGCGGCCCGGCGGGATCGCCGCGGAAGCCGGGCGAGCCCGCCCACGCCTGCAGGGTGAATTCGCTGGCGGCCCGGTCGGCGTACGGTCCGGCCCAGCCGAAGTCGGAGATCGTGACGATGATCGCGCGCGGGGAGGCCGCCAGCAACCGCTGCGGGTCGACACCCAGGGCCGCCGCCTGGGAACGCCCGGCCGTGAGAACCACCACGTCAGCGGCGGCAAGATCGGCGGAAAAGCCCTCGGAGCCCGGCGGGTAGGTCGCGCTGCGCTTGCCGGCGTTGAGGTAGGCGAACAGTGGCGAACTCCGCCCCTCCGGCACCGGCGACCGAGTGGCGGAATACCGGCGGAGCCAATCGCCTTGCGGTGGTTCGATTTTGCGCACCTGAGCGCCCGCGTCGGTCAGCAGCTTCCCGCAGTAGCTGCCCGCTATCCGGTCGCTGATCTCTACGACGCGCAGGTCATGCAGCGGCGTGGGCCGGCTGTCGGACCGCTCGCTCACTTAGTACCCGCCCTCCCGATCGACACGCGACCGAAGAAGCTATTTATACCATTACTGCTAAAATAGCTAAGCCAGCGAGTTGCTTTGCATCGAGGATCGGATGACCGCCTTGGGAATTGGGCAGGACGCCCGTCGCCGATTATCGGCGCCGCGGATCGCAGAGATCGTAGCCGACGAGCTGCGCCGCCAGATCATCAACGGCGAGCTCGCCGACGGCGATCTCTTGCCGCGTCAAGAGGTGCTCGTCGAACAGTTCAACGTGAGCCTGGTTTCCCTGCGCGAAGCGCTGCGGATCCTGGAAACCGAGGGGCTCGTTTCGGTCCGGCGGGGCAACCGCGGCGGGGCCGTCGTGCACGCCCCGGCGAAGACGAGCGCCGCCTACATGCTGGGGTTGTTGCTGCAGAGCGAGTCCGTGGCCGTCGCCGACCTGGGCATGGCGT
Organism: Mycobacterium sp. E2497; assembly: GCF_001668695.1. Classification (NCBI taxonomy): domain Bacteria; kingdom Bacillati; phylum Actinomycetota; class Actinomycetes; order Mycobacteriales; family Mycobacteriaceae; genus Mycobacterium; species Mycobacterium sp. E2497. The sequence goes on along the minus strand of NZ_LZKD01000181.1, from coordinate 39,283 downwards.
TGCAAGAACTCGAACCCGCGTGCGCCGCCCTGGCCGCCCGGCGGCCGGACCGGGCGGACACCTTGGTGCCCGAACTCAATCGGGTCAACGACTCCATGGCCGAAAACATCGAGGACGGTGGGCTGTTTACCGAAATCGGCCGTGAATTCCACGATCTCGTGGTCCGCGGCTGCGGTAACCACACCATCATCGCGGTGGTCGGCAGCTTGGAGACGCTGTGGACCAGCCACGAACAACAGTGGGCGGACGAGAGCGCGGCGCGTGGCACCTATCCCTCGTTGGCGCAACGCCGGGCGGTGCTCAGCACGCACGTCAAGCTGACCGAGACCATCGCGGAGGGCGACGTCGACCGGGCGCGCCGCATCGCCGGTCGCCATCTCGCCGACACCCAGACCTATGTGCTCTCCGGTGGGCCCGATCAACGAATTCACGCGCTGTCGCCGCAAGCCTTGTCGCGGACGCGGGATTTCCGGCAATCGTAAGCGGCGGCCGTTGAGAACCGCGTTGGTGACCGGCGGCAGCGGCGGGATCGGCAAGGGCTGCGGCCGCAAGTTGGTCGAGCTCGGTTACGACGTGGTGCTGGCAGCGCGGCGCGAAGCGCCGTTGCGCGCGGCCGCCGAGGAGATCGGTGCCCGCCACGTCGTGGCCGACGCGTCGGACCCGGACGGATTCGCAGCTGCGGTAAGCGCATTGGAAACGATCGACCTCGTCGTCCACGCGGCGGGCACGTTGGGCGGGACGTACGCGCGCAAGCAGACGTTCGAGCAGTGGCGGACCATCATCTCGGCCAATCTGGATTCGTGCTTCGTGGTGACCGCCGCCGCACTGCCGAGGATGCGCGCCGGTTCGCGATTCGTGTTCATCTCCTCGTCGGCGGCGCACGAACCGATGATGGCGCGGACGGCCTACTCGGCATCGAAGGCCGGCATGAACGCATTCGCGCGGGCCCTGGCGCTGGAGGTCGACCGCGACGGCATCAGCGTCCACATCGTCACACCCGGCCCGGTGGAAACCGAGATGCTGCAGGACGTTCCCTTCGAGATGTACGCGATTCGGGTCTCGGATGTGGCCGACGCGGTCGCCTGGCTGGACACCGTCGACCCGTCGGTCGACCTCCCGGAGATTCGGCTGAGCGCGGTGCAACGCGGGCCGTACGCCCGGCCGCCGGTGGTGCCTACGGAGGCCCGCCGCCGGAGGCAGCGAACACCTTGATCACCGTTTCCCCGAATTCATCCAGGGAATCGGGCACGGCGAAGTCGGCGAACCACACATAGAACCGCTCGACCCGCTGGGTGGTCAGTCCGGTGAAGTGTGCGATCAATTCGTCGGCGTCGCCGCAGACCAGCCCCGACCCCAGGTTGCCGAATCGCCGCTGGCTGACCTCGCGCACTGTGTTCGGGTCGCCGCCCGTTCGGAAGAACCCCACCATCTGCTGGACCGAGACCCGGGCCGTTCCTGCGGAGGTCGCCAGCTTGGGCAACTTGTCGAGGTGGTTGGCCGGCACGTTCCACCAATCCGCGTGTCTGCGAACCAGTTCCATCATCCTGGGGCCGGTGCCACCCAGGACGAGCGGTATCGGATGCGACCTTCGCGGGGCCTGCGGAGCCGCGCCGTGCGGATCGTCGCCCCAGTACCGCCTGATCAAGTCGAGGTGGCGCCCGAGTTGCTCCACCCTGGCCACCGGATCCTGCTGGCCGACATCGAATCTGGTGAACTCCGCGGGCCAGGACCCCGAGCCGAGACCCAGCTCGAACCTGCCCCCCGACGCGTCCGACAGGGTAACGGCTTGCTTGGCCAGCACCGCGGGGTGGCGAAACGCGTCGCACAGCACCAGGTGTCCGATCCGCAGCCGCTCGGTCTTGGCCGCCACCCAGCCGGCAATGCCCATTGCCTCCCAGATGCTTTCATCGGGTAGGCCGGGGGCCTCGAGGTGATCGATGAACGCCATGCCGTCGAAGCCACTGGCCTCGGCGTGGCGCGCCCGCTCCACGATGTCGGCCGCCGACAGCCGCACCTGCGGCAGGAACAAATACCACTGGACCATGCATCCACCTATGCATATATCGCCGTGCGATTGCGAACCGGGGCGCTAGTTTACTATTTTTATTATGTTAGGGGTCTTATGGATGTCGGGCTGAATGCGGACCAGCTGTCGCTGCGCGACACGGTGCGCGACATCCTGCGCACGGAGTGCCCGGCCGACGCGGCCCGGCAAGCGATCACCGATCCGGAGCGCTGGCGCGCGCTGTGGAAGACGGTTGTCGACCTCGGTTGGACGGAGCTCGCCGAGGCGGGCGACTACGGGCCGGTCGAGCTCGCGGTCGTGCTCGAGGAATGCGGTGCCGCCCTCGCGCCGATTCCGTTGCTGAGCAGTGTCGGTCTGGCCGCGGGCGCGCTGCGGCACACCGGGCTCGAGGCGGTTGTCGACGACATCGCGGGCGGAGCCATCGCCACCCTGGCCGTGCATGCCAGAGGTTCCCGGCTGGCGGGTGCGCCGATGACGCTGCACGGCGGACGGCTCCGGGGCCGGGCGGTCGCGGTCCCCAACCTGTCCCGCGCCGATCTGCTCGTCACGCTGGCGCGGGCCGACACCGTCTCCAGCGGCACAGTGGTGGCGGCCGTTCGCTGCGGTGACGGGGTGACCGTGATCGCCGGCGAGTCGACCGACCCAGCGCAACCGCTCGCGGACGTCGAGGTCGACGCGGAGCCGGTGGCCACCGCACCCGTCGATGTGGACGCGGCGTTGACGCCGCCATTGGTGGCCGCGGCCGCCGATTTGGTCGGCGTGGCCCGCGCCGCCCTGCATCGCGCCGTCGAGCACGCGAAGACGCGCCGCCAGTTCGGCACGCCGATCGGCGCCTTCCAAGCCATCAAACATGCGCTCGCTGACAATTACGTCGGCTTGGAGCGCGCGCGAAGCCTCACCTATGCCGCGGCCGCGCGGCTGGCCGGTCCGACCGCGTCCCCAACAGCCGCGTGGACCGGCGCGGCACTCGCCAAGGCGGCGGCCGGCGAAGCGGCCGTCAATTGCGCGAGGACCGCAGTCCAGGTGCACGGTGCGCTCGGGCAGACCTGGGAGCACGACGCTCACCTCTACGTGCGGCACGCCTGGCAGACCGCCGCGATGCTGGGCGATAGCCGGGCGCTCTACCACGAGGTGGGCCGCCGCTTCGCAGGAAGCGCGAAATGACCTCGTCGACCGAGGAATTCGGCGATTGGCTGAGCGACTTCCTGCCGAAGGACTACTACGCGAACTATCGGCAATACCGCTGGGACCTGACACTGCGGCGGGCGTACCAGCGGGCCGCGTTCGAGGCCGGATGGATACAGCCGACCTGGCCGCGGGAGCACGGCGGCCGGTCCCTGGGTTTGCGGGATGCGATGGAGATCAGGATCGAGGCGGCGCTGCGGTCGGCGCCCAAGCTGCCCAACATCGCCGGCCCCAACGTCGCCGCACCCGGGATCCGGCAATTCGGGACGACCGCCCAGATCGACCGCCTTCTCGTACCGCTGCTGCGCGGTGACGAATGGTGGGCGCTGGGCATGTCCGAGCCGGAGGCCGGATCGGATTTCGCCGGCCTGCGCACGCGGGCCGAGCGTGACGGGGACGTCTTCCGGGTGAACGGGCACAAGATCTGGACCACCCAAGCGCACGAGTCGCGGTGGTGCAACCTGTATGCCCGCACCGATCCGGAGGCACCCAAACACCGGGGTATTTCCTGCCTCATCCTCGACCTGCACTCGCCGGGAGTGCGCATCGAGCCCATCCGGATGGCATCGATCTCCGACGAGACGTTTTGCGAGGTCTTCCTCGACGACGTCGAGGTGCCCGCCGACAACCTCCTGGGGCCGCTGCACGGTGGGTGGAACGTCGCGTTGTCCTCGCTGCACCACGAACGCCAGATGATCTGGATCATGAACTGGGTCGAGATCAAGCGCGGACTCGACGCGGTACGCCGCGCGCAGCCGACGGCGGATATCTGCGCCGAGCTCGGTTCCCTGCTCGCCGACGCGGAAGCGTTGCGGGCCACCGGATACCGCGCCCTGGCCAACGAACTGGCGGGGCGACCCAGCCCCGAAGCCGACACCATGAAACTGCTCGGATCGGTGACCCTGCAGCGGGTTTGGGACCTGGCCGCCGCAACCGAGGGAATGCAGGCCCTCAGCGACCCAGACCTGCTCTTCGAACGCCAGGACGCGCTGGCCGCGACGATCTACGGGGGAACATCGGAAGTGCAGCGCAACATCATCGCCGAGCGGCTGCTCGGGCTGCCGAAGGGATGACGACGATGGATTATGACCTCGGCGACGACGCTGCAGAGTTGCGGAAACACCTGCGAGAGCTGATATCCGACCACATTTCCGCCGACTTCCTCGGGGCCTGCACCGAGAACCCGCGCGATCTCGCCACCACCGAGACGTTTTGCAAGCTCCTGGCCGCGGAGGGCCTGCTGGCGCTGGCCTGGCCGAAAGAACATGGCGGCGGCGGGGGTTCGGTGTGGCAGCAGACCGTGCTGCGCGAGGAGATGTGGGCTCAGCACGAGCCACGCGGTCCCCAGTACATGGGCATCAACTGGGTGGGCCCGGCGCTGATGCGCTACGGAACGGCCGAGCAGAAGGCCAAGCACCTGGCGGCCATCGCCGCCGGCGACGTGATCTGGTGTCAGGGGTTTTCCGAGCCGGAGGCCGGAACCGACCTCGCCTCGCTACGCACCCGCGCCGTCCCGGACGGGGACGGGTGGCGCATCACCGGCCAGAAGGTGTGGACGTCCTACGCGTTGATGGCATCGTGGTGCGTGCTGGCGGCGTGCACCGATCCCGAGGCCCCGAAGCCCAAGCGGCTCACCCTCTTTCTGATTCCGATGGACCGGCCCGGCTTTACCGTCCGGCCCATCGGATCGATGCTGGGGCCGCACCACCTCAACGAGATGTTCTTGGACGGCGTAGCGGCGTCTCCCGGCGACGTCCTCGGCGAGGTCGGTGACGGCTGGCGGGTGATGCGTGAGGCGCTGGCGTTCGAGCGCGTCGGCATCGCCCGTTACGCGCGGTGTGAGTCGTTGCTCGAACGCATGCGCGCACTACTCGGCGACGACTGGGACACGCTGCCCGAGTCTCTTCGATCGCGGTGGGTGCGGGCGCTCGTCGACCTCCGGGTGGCGCGGCTGCTGGCCTACCGGGCGGTGTCGCTGCAGGATGACCCGGCGGCGGGCGCGGCGGCCAGCGCGGCCCGCATCGCCACCACCACCTGCGACCAGCAGGTCGCCGAGCTGCTCTTCGACGTGCTGGGCCCGATCGCGCTGGACAGCGGTTCCGGCGCGGCGCTGCACGGGGCCATCGAGGACCATTGGCGCTACGCCCAGGCGGCCACTGTGGCATCGGGCACGATCGAAGTGCAGAAGATGCTGGTGGCCCGGGACGTTTTGGGAGAACACCGATGAACACCGAACTGCCCCAGGACATCAGCGACTTCGCCGCGGTCGCGGCCAAGCGATTCACCCGGCTCGGCGGCCCGCAGGCGGCGTTGCGCGCCGAGACCGACGACGGCGTCCGGGACGCCGCGCGCACCGCCCTGGGCGAGGTCGGCGCGTTCGACCTCGATGTCCGCTCGGAGGCGGACGACCTGCTCGCGGGGGCCGTGCTGTGCCGGGCCGCCGGCGCGGCAGCGTTGCCCTATCCGGTGGCCGAGGAGCTGTTGGCGATCGACGGCGCCCGCCTTGCCCTGGTCAACCCCGAGGCGCCGCGCATCGACCACGGCGACCTGCCCGGCGATTGGCTCGCCGCCGACCTCGACGGCAACCGCTACCGCCCGCGCCCGGCGTCGCGGACCGCCGCCAAACTCGGGCCGTTCCTCGTGCCCGCTTCCCTCGGCGAACCCGACGGAACCATTCCGGCCAGTGACGTCAACCTTCATCTCGTGCTGGGATCATGGCGGATTCTGGGGTCGGTGGAGCAGGCGCTGCACATCGTCACCGACCACGTGCGCGCCCGCATTCAGTTCGGTAAACCGCTGGCGGATTTCCAGGCCGTCAGGTTCGCCGTCGCGGAGGCCGCCGTCGCCGTGCGCGGACTGTACGAATTGGCGAAATTCACCGCCTGCCGGCCGGAATCGCTACCCATAGAGATCCATTCGGCGGACGCACTCGTTCTTCGGCTCAAGGCATCCGACACCGCGCGGCAAGTGCTACGCACCGCCCACCAGCTGCTAGGCGCGTTGGGTTTCTGCGACGAGTCCGACGTCAGCGTGCTCGACCGGCACACCCAACCGTTGGTCCGCCTGCCGCTGGGCGCCGAGGCGCTGGCGTTGCGCCTGATCCCGGACGTCCGCGACGGCTCGCTGGAAACTCTGTTCAGCGGGCCGGTATCGGCGTGACCGAATCGCCGGCGGCCGAAGCGACGGCCAACCCGCTCGCCGACGGAGTCCCGTTCGGCGTCAAGCTCCACGAGCTCGCCGAGCAGCGCCCGAATGACCCTGGGGTCACCATCGTCGCCCTCGACGGCACCGCGCAGTCGCTGTCTTTCGGTGAACTCGACGCCCGCGCCAACCAGTGGGGCCGGGCGCTGGCCGCCAACGGCGCTGACACCGGTTCCCTCGTCGCCCTGGCGATTCCCAACTCCGAGCACCTGGTGCTGGCCACGCTGGGGTGCTGGAAGGTCGGCGCCGTTCCCGTGCCCATGCACTGGGACCTGCCCGAGTGGGAGCGCGACAGGGTGCGCGAGGTGATCAACCCCGCCGTGGTCGTGGACGAGGCGAGCCGGTGGCGCCTGGAGGCCCAAGCGGACGCTGAGGCCGCCGGCGCCCTGCCCGTGGCCGTCTCCCCCAACGTCAACGGCATCTGCAGCAGTGGTTCGACCGGCGTGCCGAAGGTGATCCTCAGCCTGGCTCCCTCGCTGTGGACTCCGCAGCACGGCGAGCCGTTCCTGTCGAACTGGACGCCGGTGGCCCAGCCCCAGACCATCATGGTGCCCGCGCCGATGTACCACACCAACGGCTTCGCCACCTTCTTCTTCCTGCTGGCCGGAGATCACCTCGTGATACTCGAAAAGTTCGATGCCGCTTTGGTTCTGGACGTAATCGAACGCTTCCGGATCACCAACTTCACCGCCACGCCGACCATGCTGGCGCGCATCGCGGCCCGGCCGGACGTCAGGCAGCGAGACCTGTCCAGCATCGTGTTCGTCCTGCAGGGCGCCGCCGTGATGCCTCCCTCGCTGATGCACACCTGGTTCGAACTGCTGAGCCCTCAGCAGATCGTGTCGGCCTACGGCATGACCGAGAATCTCGGGCTCACCGCGCTGCGCGGCGACGAGTGGCTGGCTCATCCGGGCAGCGTCGGCCGCGGTTTCCGCGACACCGAGATCCGGATCCTCGACGCAGGAACCAGACAGCTGGGTCCCGGTGAGCACGGCGAAATCTATCTCCGCGCACCGATGAGCGCGGGCTCGCGCTATGTCGGCGGCGCGCCGCCGCTGCCGTCGACCGAAGACGGCTTCCGCTCGGCCGGCGACATCGGCTATTTGGACGAGGACGGCTACCTCTACATCGTCGACCGCCGCGTCGACATGATCATCACCGGCGGGGCGAATGTGTTTCCGGCGGAGGTGGAGTCGGCGTTGGCCGGCCATGCCGGCATCGCCGACGTCGTCGTCATCGGCCTCGCGGATGCGCGATGGGGACGCCGGGTGCACGCGGTGGTTCAGCTCGCCGACGGCGCGAAGCTCACCGAGGAACAGGTGATCGAGTACGCGAAGAGCCGGCTTGCCCATTACAAGGCGCCCAAGACGGTCGAGTTCGTCGACGCGATTCCCCGGACCGCGGCGACCAAGGTCAATCGCTCGGCGATGATCGAGGCGCGCGGCGGCTGAGGGCGGCGCCGAAACCGTCAACCGATGGCGGCGATTCCGGAACTCGAGATGATGAAGCCGCGACCCGACGTGACCGTGCACGTCACCCCGTCGGTCTCCGAACGGCACATGAACGGGCCGGTTCCCTTCGCCTGCCCATAGCCGAGGGTCGGCGTGCCCTCCGGCGGGTTGGCCAGACAGCTTTCGCCGGTACAGCGCGAGAGTGCCCCCGTGGGATCCATCGTCACCGACTGCGGCGGGGAGATGCTGAAGCAGAACGCCGAGTCGGGGATTCCCCGGCGCTGATAGTCGATCTCGCAGCTGATGTTGCGTGACGGGGACAGGAAGGCCACGTAGTTGTCCTGATCCGCGGCGGCCCGCGGGACGAACAGAATGGCGGCGGCGCCGCCCAGGACGGTTGCCGCGAGGGTCAGCGCGTATCTCAACACCCGCCAACCGTGCCATAGCGGGGGCACGCGACGCACCGATTCGGTGCATCTCGTTACCGACGTTCGCGTTCGACAGCGAAAGTGTTCGCGGCCATCGTCAGCACAGCGCGTCCCGCGTCATAATCATATACCCCGTATGGGTACATGTATCAGGCCGGTTATCACCGCCGTTGCAGAATGCACTTGAAGATTGGTTTTGGACAGCATGATTCGTTAATTGTCAACTCATCGTCAAGGGTCCGTGCGGGCTACCTGACATATACCCCAGGGGGGTGATAGCATTTTCACTGCCATGCACCTGCAGATCACCCACACCAACCAGTGGCTGCGCTACACCACCGCAGTCCTGGCCCTTTTCTGGGCAGTGGGCGTCGCCGCGGGGTGCCATCTGCCGCACGTGCCCACAGCGATTCCGGGGACGTCATCCCATGCGGCGACTGCGGGCGGCCCCGAAGGGGCTACGCCGGCCCACCTTGCACCAGCCGGCGGCGATTCGTGCTCGCCGCTGGACCAGGCCTGCAAGCATGTGGCGCAGGCATGCTCCACAAGCGATCTGGTGGCGCTTGACGTCGTCATCGCAGCGATCGCGTTGGCCGGTTCACTGGCCGGCCCGGTGGTGTGGGCGCGGCGAGGCCCACCGCGAACCGCTCGATTCGTCTTTCATTGTTCGGGTCGAAATCTCTTGACCCGCTTCTGCATCGCTCGTATCTGATCGGTCAGCGTCAGGCCGCCGTGGGTTCGCCCGTCGGCCGGCCGCCGCTGTCCATGTTCATCGCCGCAGGCGAATCGCCAACGGCATTCATTGTGAGAAACGAGAGATAGATGAGTCTTGCCCTGTCTGCATGTCGAAATCATTCCGGCAGTACCACTTTGGAGATCCGACGGGAGGCGCGGTCATGACGGCGCGCCCGGACCGGCCAGGCGCACTGGTGATCGGGGCCGGGGTGAGCGGGTGGACCACCGCGCTGGTGCTGGCCCGCCGAGGCTGGCGCGTCGTCGTAGCCGCGGACCGGTTCGGCGTCGACACGGTGTCGACGGTGGCCGGCGCCCTGTGGGAATGGCCACCGTCGGTGTGCGGCCGCCACCACGACCAATCCGTATTGGGCCGTTCCGCGGAGTGGGCGCGCTACTCCTACATTCGCTTCGCGCGGCTCGCCGCCGATCCGCGAACCGGGGTCAGCCTGCGTCCGGCGGTGTTCTATTTCTCCCGGCCGGTCGATGAGGATCCGGCTGAGCTGACCAAGATGATTGAGGTCGAACGGTTCGTGCCCGGGTTCGTGCGCGATCCCGACCTGATCGCCGCCCAGGGTGTCAGCCCCGACGCCGGGGTGGTGGACGCCTATTCCTACCTGGCACCCACCATCGACACAGACTGGTACCTGGCGTGGCTGGGCCGCCAGTCAGAGGCCGCTGGAGTCACCGTCAGCCGGCGCAGCGTCCGCGGCCCGCTCGCGGACCAGGAGGACGACCTGCTGGCCGAGTACGGGGTCGAGCTGATCATCAACTGCTCGGGGCTGGGGGCGCGCGAGCTGGCCGGTGACCCGACCGTGGTGCCGCACCGAGGCGCGCTCCTGCGGGTGGTCAACGACGGCAACTACATGCCGCGTGTGACCGCGGCCCACGCGGTGGCCAACGACACGAGCACCGACAACCAGGACATGGTCTTCATCGTGCCCCGTGGCGCCAACCGGCTATTGCTGGGCGGCCTGGTCGAGACCGGTGAGTACAGCACCGACCTCGCCTTGGACAGTTATGCGCCCCTGCGGGAGATGCTCGACCGCTGCACAGGGTTCCTGCCGATTCTGCGGGACGCCCGACTGGACCCTGTCGACCCTGTCCGGGTCGGGCTGCGGCCGTTCCGCGAAGGCGGCGTGCGGCTGCAGCACGAACCCGGCACCCGCGTCGTGCACAACTACGGGCACGGCGGTGCGGGCGTGACCCTGTCGTGGGGCTGCGCTGACGAGGCTGCCCAACTGGCCGACGCCGTGCTCGCCCAGCAGGGTGTCGCATGAACCGCTGCTGCGAGCGACCAAGGGCGAATTAGTCAGCACTTCAAGGGGCTTCAGCTCCTCTCGACATAGAAAGGATCAAATTCATGATGTCCATGCCTGCACCCGAGTGGGTGACGCTCTCAGCCTGGATTGTGACCGGCCTCGGCGCGCTCCTTGCCGCAGCCATCCTCGCGGATATCTACGTGAGTGGTCATCGGCAGCCACTACGCGCGATGGAGCTAGTCTGGCCGATCACCGCGATCTATGCCGGTCCGCTGGTGTGGTGGGCCTACTATCGGTGGGGCCGGCCGGCGACTCCACGCTGGCAGCGCCAACACGGGCGCGCGCCCAGGCCGGGACTGGCCGCGACGGCGGCGGTGCAGACGATTCCCGGCGGCGCCGTCTCGTTCGTCGGCCACATGATCGCCATGCCGTTGGTGATGTTGACCGGGGTGACCATTGCCGGTCAGGGCGTGTGGCCGATGATGTTGCTGATTGCGGCTTTTGCGCTTCCGTTGCTGATCGCCTTCGAGTATCACTCGCTAGCCCTGACCGGCCGGAACCAGTCCGTGGGCCAGCGACTGTGGGCGGCGTCGCGAATCTCGGTTCTCGCGATCGTCGCGTTCGACGTGGGCATGGGAGCCTCCATGCTGCTCGTCGCGTTCGTCTTCGCTTACTCCCCGGCCTCCATGGCGTTCTGGCTCGTCATGTGGGGCGGCATGTGGCTCGGGTTCGCCACCGCCTATCCGATGGTGTGGTGGCTGCTTTCCAAGGAGGCGACCGAAGCGGAGGGCACGTCCGCGGTCACCCGCACCTCGCGGGTACAGACGGCACACTAACTACCCGCAACCTCGAAAGACGTTGTCGCCGTCGTCATTTACACAATCCGAGAACAGGCACCGGCGCCCCGGCCGATCGTCAACGCGCCGGCGGCGCCGAGGCCTGCTCCATTCGCCGAGCGCTCCTGAGCACTCCTTTGGCCGCTCGCATCGACAGCGCCGGCGAGAGCCGCTCGAGGTACCAAAATGCCTTCCACCACGCAGGCACCACGATGATCGCGTCCCCACGCAACACGGCATGTAGCGCGCGCTCGGCAAATTTGTCGGGCGCCATCGGGTGCAGCCGCTCCCACATCGTGAGGATCTGCTCGTCGCTGATGCCTGCCAGGCCGGTCCGTCCGTACTTGCCGCCGGTGAGAATCGGAGTCCGGATCACGCCGGGGCAGAGCACCGAGACCTGCACCCCGTGGCGCTCTCCCTCCAGACGCAACGTCTTCGAGAGCGCGACGACGGCGTGTTTGGCGGCGGTATAGCTGGCCTGGCCGGCGGTCGTCATCAGGCCGGCCATGGAGGCGGTGTTCACGATATGCCCGGAGTGCTGCCTGATCATGATCGGATACACCGCTTGGATGCCGTGCACGACACCGCGCAGGTTCACATCGAACACGTCGTTCCAGTCGTCGAGCGTGTATTTGTCGACCTCACCGGCAACTCCGATGCCCGCATTGTTGAACAGGTAGTCGATCCGCCCGGAGTGCTGCACCGCCTCGGCGACGGCGCGCTCAAACGCCGGATAGTCGCGCACGTCCAGCTCGATCGCGTGCGCCTTGCCGCCGCGGCTGTTGAGGCGTTGTGCGAACTCCTGCGCGGGGCCGACCTGCCGATCGGCGATCCATACCTCGGCGCCCCCGTCGACCAGCGCGGCGGCCAACGCCGCGCCGATGCCGGACGCGCCGCCGGTGACAAATGCGACTTTCCCGGACACGCTCGCCGCCATTGCAGCAGCCTAAGCGCGGTAACCTCATTCTCATAGCGCGCGCCGCGCGCCGAGGAAGGGGACTACGCGCTCATGACCGACCTGGGCGACGACGTCGAAGTGACGCGCGGCGACCGCTTCATCAAGACGGCCGTCGCGATCCTGGGCGAAACCGGGCGCACCGACTTCACCGTGCAGGAGGTCGTCGCCCGCTCCAAGACGTCGCTGCGCGCCTTTTACCAGCACTTCAGCAGCAAGGACGAATTGCTGCTGGCGCTGTTCGACCGGACCATCGCCCAGTCGGTGAAGACCTGGCGCGCCGAAACCCAGGGGCTGGACAGCACCGCCGCGTTGAAACTCGTCATCGACCGCATCAGCCAGCAACCGGAATCGAGCACCCAGGACAGCCTCAATCGCGCATTGACCCTCTACAACCAGCACCTGGCCGAGACCCGCCCCCGCGACTACGCGCGCGTGCTCTCCCCCTTGCATCAGCTCCTGCGCGACATCGTCGGGCAGGGCATCACCGAGGGGGTCTTCAACCCGGGACTCGACGTCGGCGCGGCGGCCGCCATCGTCATGCAGACGGTGATGGGCGCGCAGCGATTGCATTGGCTGGGAACGGAATTGAACGGAGCACCCGTCGACGCGGGCCAATTGTACGACTTCTGCAGCCGCGCCCTCGGCATCCGAGAGATCGACGAGGAAGCGCCCACGCCGTCGCTGACCGAGCTGTTCGCCCAGATCGGCATGCGGCCGGGCACCCGCGCCGGCGAGTTCGCGATGACGATGCCCGTCAGCCCGGCCGTCGTCAACACGTCCGGCGCGCTGCAGGGCGGCCTGATCGCGACCCTTGTCGACGTGGCGGGCGGACAGTTCGGGCTCGAACATCTCCGGCCGGGCACCACGATGACGACCGCCGACCTGTTCATTCGTTACCTGCGCCCCATCCGGCAGGGCTCCGCGTATGCGGTGCCCCGGATGCTGCGGTCCGGGCGGCGGGCGATGGTGATGCAGGTCGACATCTACGGCGACGGCGACGACGAACTGCTTGCCACGGCGACCGTCAACTTCGCGATCATCAGCGGGCCGACGCCGACGTCCGGCCTGAGCGCGGACGGCTAACACCCTCTTGCGCACAAGTGGTAACGTCATTACCACCTACAGAGAATTCAAGACTTCTCCCGAGGAGATCGCCATGCCGTCTCGCGAACTTTCCTTCCCCGTGTTCGACGCGGACAACCACATGTACGAGCCGCAGGAGGCGCTGACCAAGTTCCTGCCGGAGAACCGCAAGCGCGTCATCGACTACGTGCAGGTTCGCGGTCGCACCAAGATCGTCGTGCGGGGCCACATCAGCGAGTACATCCCCAACCCGACGTTCGAGGTGGTGGCACGCCCGGGCGCTCAGGAGGAGTACTTCCGGCACGGTGCGCAGGGCAAGTCCTACCGCGAGATCCTGGGCGAGCCGATGAAGGCCATCCCCGCCTTCCGCGAACCGGGTGCCCGGCTGGAGGTGATGGACGAGCTCGGCATCGACTATGCCCTGATGTTCCCGACCCTGGCGAGCCTGGTCGAGGAGCGCATGAAGGACGACCCGGAGATGACCCACGACGTCATCCACGCGCTCAACCAATGGATGCACGAGCAGTGGTCGTTCAACTACAAGGACCGCATCTTCGCCACCCCGGTCATCACCCTTCCGATCGTCGAGCGCGCGCTCGAGGAACTCGAATGGTGCCTGGAGCGCGGTGCCCGCACGGTGCTGGTCCGCCCGGCGCCGGTGCCCGGCTACAAGGGCAGCCGGTCGTTCGGACTCGAGGAGTTCGACCCGTTCTGGCAGGCCTGCATCAAGGCCGAGATCCCGGTCTCGATGCACGCCTCCGACAGCGGCTACTCCGAATTCGCGAACGTGTGGGAACCCGGTGACGAGTTCCTGCCGTTCAAACCGACCGCCTTCCGCAGCTTCGCGATGGGCCACCGGCCGATCCTGGACGCAATGGGTGCGCTGGTCTGCCATGGTGCGTTGTCCCGCAACCCTGAGTTGCGGATCCTGTCGATCGAAAACGGCGCCGACTGGGTGCCGGACCTGTTCAAGGGCCTCAAGGGCGTCTACAAGAAGATGCCGCAGTCGTTCAGCGAGGACCCGATCGAGGCGTTCAAGCGCTGCGTCTACATCACCCCGTTCTGGGAGGACAGGTTCACCGAGATCGTCAAGATGGTCGGCACCGACCGGGTGCTCTTCGGCTCCGACTGGCCGCACCCCGAAGGCCTCAAGGACCCCATCTCGTTCGTGGACGAGCTCACCGACTTCGACGAGGCCGACATCGCAAAGATCATGGGCGGCAACCTGATGAAGCTGATGAAGGTTTCCGCGCCGGCCAAGAAGCCCGTCTCAGCCTGACTGTCATCGAGGCCTCAAGTTAACTTGCAGCGCTTCACGTTTGCTTTGCCGACTCCGCCATCGATAAACCGTGGCGCGGGTGCGGCTCCGTCGTGCGGGGCCAGCTGGTAGCCCCTAATCCGCCCATTGCGCGGTGAACGCCGCAACCGAGTCGGCGACGCGCTGACGGGCCGCTGCGGGGACGGCGAAGGCCTCGGTCAGGCCGTCGACAGCGCGGTCCACCAGTGGCCGCCATTTTGCCGCCCAGCCGTTGATGATTGCGCGGTTGCCGGGATTGGCGGCGATCGCGTAGCGGGCCAGGGCCGCGCTCCAGGCTCGGCTGCGCGTGGTATCGACGCGGGAGTCCTGCAGCAGGGCGGCGGTAAGGCCGTCGCCCTGGTCGTTGGCCAGATCGACGAACGCTTCCTTGAACAGCGCGTCGAGTGCGGGCTTGACCACGAGGTTGAGTGCGGTGAACGCCTCACCCCAGTCATAGGCCAGCAGGAGGCGTTCGAGGTTTTCGCGGGCGGGCTGCCATGCCGAGTCGGTTTCCCAGATCCGCCGTGTCGCTTCAGTGTTGGCCAGCTGCGTGCCGTGCGCGAGTGACAACGACTTAGCCCGGTACGCGGTCCATTGCAGGGCCCGCAATTCGTCGGCGGCCTGGAAGAATGCCGCGTTCGTGATGTAGGCACTGGGCGCCAATTGGCCGACGTAGAGGCTGGTGATCTGCAGAACGTGAAACAGGTAGCGGGCGGGCACGTAGATGCGGTTGAGCGTCTCGACCCATTCGGTGCCAAGCTTGGCGTCGTGGTCGACTGCCTCGTACTGGTCGACGACGCCTTCGGCATAGATCTCGCGGTCGTGTTGCAGCGCGATGTAGCGGCGGTAGTTCAGTGCGGCGGGATCGCGGAAGCCTTCCCAGTCTTTGGCTTGCAGGGGTGAGCCTTCGCGATGTTTGAGGTACCAGCGGTTGATTGCGCTGTCGGGGTCGAGGTCGAAAGGGGCAGGCTTGCGGTTGAAGTGGTAGTGAAATTGGCCGGTGACGGCTTCGTACTCGGTCGGCTTGCGCCGGGTGTCGCCGGCGATGCTCCACGTCTTGAGCCGCCGGGGCTCCGCGGTGGTCATGCGTTAGTCCTCTCGGTCCAGGTACCAGTGCAGTTCGTCGTCGCCGACGTAGCGGATCCGGCCGGCGAAACCCGCGAGTGCCGGCTCGAGCGTAGCGAGCGGGAAGGGTTGTCCCGCAGCGTATTCCAGGCTGACTCGAGTGACGCGCAAGAAACGCGGCGCGTGAATGCGCACATAGCCGGCGTGGTCTTCGATGGTGATGGCGGCGCCGGGATTGTCGGTGTAGATGGCCTCGGTGAGCGCGGAGACGATCTCGGGATCGAAGCCCCGCACGACGGGACCGACCAGCTTGGCCTGTTCGGCGGCTGCGGTCATCAATGGCTCCATTCTTCGTTGAGCGATACCACGATTTGGTCGCCCTCACGGCGCACCTCGTGGCTGCGCAGGCGGCAGGTGGCGGGATTGATCCCGGCGCCGGTCGACAGGTCGAATTCCCAGTTGTGCGCCGAACACGTCAGGAAGTCGCCATCGACGTCCCCGTCGGCCAGCGGGAAGCCCGCATGCGGGCACAACCCGTCGTAGGCGCGGATCTGTCCGGTGCGTAGGTGCGCGAGCAGGATGGGCCGGTCGCCGACGAAAAACTCTGCGACCTCACCTTCCCACAGGTCGTCGATGGTGGCGACGGGGATCCAGGTTTGGGCGCTAGTCATAGAAGGCCTCGACATGGTCGAGTGGGCCGACGCCAGACGCGCCAATACCGGCCCGCGGGTCCAGGACTATCCCGTTGTGGCGCAATCGGATCGGCGCGTCACGACGGGCCACCCGGTGTCCGACGACATGATGGGCGATCGCCGCACCGACGGCTTCGACCGTATCGGTGTCGTCGACGGGGATCAACAGTTCGAGCACGTCGCCCTCAAACAAGGCGGTCAGCGGGAGCAGTGCCATGGCATTCAGCCCTTCGATCCGTTGGTTGATCCGTTCAGCGCCCACGCGTATCCGTCGGCGTCTTGACCCTGCTCCTCGAGTGACAGCCCGAAATACTTCAGCACTGTTCCGAGGTCGGGTGGGCTGATCTCCCCAGAGAGCACACGGTCGATCAGCGACTGGTGGCCGGCGAAACGGTCGGGTCGCTGGGCGAAGATCCACCGGCATGGCTCCGAGCAGAACAGGTATTTGCGGCTGTTGTGTACATGCGTGAGCGGCGCGGGGTCGGTGTGAGCTCCGACAACGACCCCCGCGGCGCGAACGATCGGCAGCTGGCACAGATTGCAGGTGATCGGCAGCGTCTCGGGCAGGGTGGCCGCGATATCGCCGTTGCGGATGTTGTCGGTGATGACGTCCCAGTGCCTGCCGAAGTCACGGTTCCAACCAGGGTACTTCTCCTCGAGCCACAGCCGCTCGGCCTCAGATACCCCGGCATCCGGATTCCACCACACCGTCGGCCGGTAATACCACACGCCGAGGTGGATGGCGTGGTGATACCACGTCAACTCGTTGATGAATTCATCCCAATACCAAGGGAATTCGAGTCCGTAGTCGCGGAATTGGTCGGCGAACTGTTTGACCACCCAGTCCTCGATGAACTCCTTGAAGCTCATCCGCCGGCTTTCCAGCGGGGTGTAGTAATCCATCGACAGACCGGTCAGCAGCGCAAAGATGCGCCACGAACGCCAGAACATGTGGTCGATGAGGAACTGACCCCACTCGGCCTCGCCGTTGTCGATGAGCACCTTGATCGTGGGCTCGCCTTGTTGGGCATGGCGCGCCTCATCGGTTTGGATCGAGCTGATCAGCGCGCCGAACTCCAAATCACCCACATCGATGGCGTCAGCGGCCATGCCAAGGAACTGCAGGTTGGTGAAACCGGTCTCCAGCGTGAAGGTCAGCTGCAACGCGATCGACAAGGCATCGTTGGCGACGAACATGTCGTCGAACAGGTAACGCACCGCAAGGACGATCCAGTCATTGGTATGGAATGCCTTGAGCGCCCAGTCCCCTCGCGGCTCCTTTTCGAGCAGGCCGTAGGGAAAGAACGCCTGGATTTGACCGTGGCGAACCTCGTCGAGGGTGCCGAACGTCGCGGTGTTACGCCACGCGGCGGAGCGGCCGAAGCGCCCCATCCTGGCCTCGCCGATCGACGCCAAGTATTCGGGCATCGTGATCGCGCCGTAATGCGCGACGATCACCGATTTCCAGCCCGGGTCGAGTTGCTCGAAGAGCTTCGAGCGCCCGATCGCGTTCTTCAGCGAATAGGTGGTGGTGTCCTTGGTGACCTGGTTATGGACGTACTCGCGGTAGCCGATCTTGTACGGCTCGTCCCACTTGAGCCAGCCCTCGGAGGAGACGCGGTGTGTCCCGGAAAGCTCTTCGGGAAAAACCTCGTCCTCCGTGACGTAGCGGAACGTCCAGTTGGTGTCGCGGGCGAGGTCATACCAGTCGCTGCGGGAGAGTTTGGGCATATGTCGTCCTCGGTGTGGGCTGCGATCTGTGCCGCGTTGACTGCGTTGATGACGCGAACGCAACCTATGATTCCTCATGTGTTGAGGAGTCCTAAGGATTACGATCAGCCTGATTCACACCCCTCATCCGACCCGTCCGCCGGGCATACGCTCCGGTGCGAACAACCAGCCGACAGCAACCGAACAGGAGAACGTCCGCGTGAGCGTCACCGACGAACACCTCGCCAACAACCTCGCCTACGCGCGCGGTTTCACCGGACCACTGCCGCTGCCGCCAAGCAAGCACGTCGCGGTGGTCGCGTGCATGGACGCCCGGTTGGACGTCTACCGCATGCTCGGCGTGAAAGAGGGCGAGGCCCACGTCATTCGCGACGCCGGCGGCGTCATCATCGACGATGAGATCCGTTCCCTGGCCATCAGCCAACGACTGCTGGGGACCACTGAAATCATCCTGATCCACCACACCGACTGCGGCATGCTGACATTCACCGACGACAACTTCAAGAACTCGATCCAACACGAAACCGGGATCAAACCGCCATGGGCGGCCGAGGCCTTCACCGACGTCGAGGAGGACGTTCGCCAGTCGCTGCGCCGGATCGAGCGGAGCCCCTTCGTGACCAAGCATGAATCGTTGCGTGGCTTCGTGTTCGACGTGGCCACCGGCAAGCTGAACGAGGTCACGCTCTGAAGCCCGGGGAAGCACGCCACCGCAGTCTCGACTCGAAGATCGTCGCGGCGCTCGACCGCGTGGGCGATGCTCTGCACGTGCTGGCCAGGAGAGCAGCGGAAGCACACGATCTGTCGAGCACCCAGATGCGGGTATTGATTTGGCTTTTCGTCGGGCCGCCCCCCGCCGCGCGTAGCACCGCCCTGGCACGAGAACTCAACGTCGCCGACCCCACCGTCAGTGATGCCGTCGCCGCGCTCGTCCGCAAAGACCTGGTCGTGCGCAGCCCCGATCCAGACGACAGACGAAGGCACCACCTGGTGCTCACCCAAGTCGGCCGCAGGGCCGCGGCTGAACTATCCCGCTGGACCGCACCCGCTGAGATCGCTACATCCAAGCTGGACCGTGTCGAGGCCGAACAGCTGCTGGACAACCTGCTGCTCGTCATCGCGAAACTGCATGGGGCGCAACTCCTTCCGGTCGTCCGCGCGTGCAGCACCTGCGCGCAATTAGAGATCACATCGGTGGAGTCGCGAAGCTATCGCTGCAAGTTCTACGACACGCCGATGCACATCGACGACCTCCGTGTCGACTGCGCCGAACACGTCACCATCTAGCCGCGCGATCACCCGAGGATCAGGAGGCCACTGGGTGCGCAAGCACCCCTCGCGGGTGGCATGTAACCCCACTTCGGGGGGTATACGGCACAGTGGGGTCGCGGCCAGAACGACGGGAGGACACATGAGCGTGGCATCGGACGGGCGGGTGCCGGTCGCGATCGACGCCGACGTCGAGATGTTGACCCGGCAAGTCGAGGCCCTTCAAGCCTTGGGGCGCAAGGGGTCGGTCGAGGACGGCGAGGTATACGACGTCAGCGCTCGTTGGGGCGCGGCACTGGCCGGACGACTGCCGAGGTTGGTGCACTACAGTTCGCTCGGTCTGCTCGATGAAGCGGACCGGCGGCGCTTCGAGTCCTTGTGCGAGCAACTCCGCGAAGTTTCCGGTCTCGCCGAGAAGTTGGGCTTGCCGCGCCCGGTGCTACCCGGCGAGGCGACCGCGGAGGCGAAAAGACGTCACCGCCTCAGGATGCGGTCGCGTTCTGCGGAGCGGACGTCCCCAGGCTGAGAAAGTCCCTCTCCGGCAACACGATCCCGGTGCGCGGCTTCGGACATTCCGGATTGCGACACGTCAGCGCCACCATGTAGGCGTCCTCCTCCTCGTTGAGGAAGAGGAATCCCAAGTACAAGGCGTGTCCCACCTCGAAGTCGGTTCCGCCACACGCCTCGCAGTGGCCACCCTTGGCGGAGACGTTCTCCATAACACGGTGCCGCGCAGCGGAATTCAGGTCGATGAGCTCGGGCCGCACCATCGGTTCGGTCATGTCAAATCTCCACGTCTTTGTCGTAGTGCACATGGTCCTCACGCCAGCCGCCCAACCCTTTACCGATGTGGGAGTAGTCGTCGACGAACTCGATTCCGTTGATCCACTTGACCATCTTGAAGCCAACCTGCGTCTCCACCCGCAGCCGCAGCGGGGCGCCATGCTTGATGGGCAACGGGCGGCCGTTCATCTCATACGCCAGCAACGTCTGCGGTTTGTAGGCCAGTTCGAGGTCCATCACCTCGTAGAACTGGCCCCCTGGAGTCTCCGCCGCGGGTTCGTCGCGCCCGGTGTCCTGCATGCTCAGGAAGCAGATGTACTTGGCTTGCGGCAAAGGCCGCACTACATCCGCCAGCTGGGCCAGCGGAATGCCGCTCCACTCACCGATGCTGGTCCAGCCCTGCACGCAGTTGTGCAGCGTCCGCTGCGTCTGCCGCTCGGCGAGTGCCCGAAGCGCGGCCAGATCCAACGTCACCGGGTTTTCGACGAGGCCGCCGACCGGCAGCCGCCAGTCGACGAAGTTGTGGACCGCCATGACCTTGTATTCGGTGCTGGCGGGCGGCTTTCCGTTCACCCGGTGATCTTTGGTCACCTTGCGGACGGGGTAGTCCTGCCGCGAGTTCAGCGGGCGCAACAGGAGCAGCCGGGCGCCGGTGACCACGGCACCGAGTATGCGGTGCACCTGGACGGGATGGCGCAGGCTCCATTTGGTGGCCGCGACGTGGACGGCGATGATCGCCCCGATGATGATCAGCGACAGTGCCGTCGCCCAATTGATGTTCCGGACGGAGCCGAAGATCATCGACGCCGTCAGCTGGCCCCAGCCCCAGAAGAAGATCATCGACAGGTGAACCAGGATGAAGACGACGAAGGCCAGCAGCCCCAGGAAATGCAGGCTCCGCGCCCATTGCCGGCCACCCCACATCCGCACGTACCACGGGAACCGGGCTTCGATCGCCGGGGACTGCGCGGCTCCCGTCAGGATCTGGAATGGCGCGAGGATGAAAACGACGCCGGCATAGGTCAGCTTCTGGATTGCGTCCATGGGCTCACCGGGCAGCAGCGGCGGCAGGTTGAACGACATGTAGGTGACGATGTCATTGGCGGCCTCGGGAAAGATCGACCACGAATAGGGCCAATAGCGGTGCCATTGACCGGTCGCGAAAAGCAGGACGTAGTAGGACAGGCCGAGCAGAATCCAGCAGATCACCGAGAAGAAGTGCCAATGGCGTCCCATGCCCAATTTCTTGTGACCGGGCAGCGCCACCAACGAGCTGTAGGACTCTTCTTCGTCGAGCGTGTCGTAGAGGCGATGGCGCGGCATGACCTTGCGGGTGAAGCGCGCCCATTCGCTGCCGGGTTTGCTGTCGTCGTGCCAGTACAACTTGGGGTGGGTGCCCAGGATCTCGATGCCGCTCCGGATGATCAGGGTTACGAAGAGGACGTTGAGCCAGTGGTCCACTCGTAGCCACACCGGGTAGTCAAGCGTCGTCATGCAGGGCTCCAGTCAGTCGTACCACTGCTGCCGTTGCGGGTAGGCCACGTTGATGCCGGACAGCACGGTCGCGTGCACCGCGATGAAGCCCGCGGCGAACGCGAAAGCGAAGGTGCCCGGCGCCACGTCCCAACGGCCGGTCAGCGCTTCCAGCCCAGGCAGGGTGCCCCACCGGCTGGCCAGGTAAACCGCGAGGAAGGCCAGGCAGACCACGCTGCCGAAGTACCAGCCCGCCTCGGGGACGCGCGGTTTGAGGGCGAACGTCATCGCCGCCCCGGCCGCCAGGCAACAGATCGCCAGCACAGCTGCGTAGACCACGAAGTACCCGGGCACCGCCGGTTCGGTCATGACGACATAAGCGTGGACGGCCACCAAGCCCCCTAGCAGCGATACGCCCAATGCGGTCACCGTTCGCGGCAGGTTGAAGGCGACCCAGCCGTTCAGGGTGAAGACCGGTGCAGACATGACGCTTCGCCACGTCAAGATCAACCGCCGCGGCACGACATCGACCATGAGCGCGTGATACCCGCGCCGAGTAATTACAAACCGTACTGATTTAATTGCCGGACGGAATCCGGGCCGCGGCGTCGCCGCGCGCCACGCGCGAAGCTGCTGCATCGAGCATCCGGACGCCATTGATACTCTTAATGCCTGCGCCTGGCGCGTGCACAGCGCTTTATGACCAGCTTGCGGAACTCGGTCCGAGAAAGGGTCCGTAGGAGGGACAGCCAAATGGCGGTCGAAAAGAACTGGAATGCGACCGTCGGTGCGGCCGACGACGTCCGCCGCGTTTTCGATCACGTTCCCGCCCTGTTGGTTGGCCTCGAAGGCCCCGACCACCGCTTCATCGCCGTCAACGCCGCCTACCGCGCCCTCAGTCCGCCGATCGACACCATCGGCCTGCTCGTGCGCGAGGTGTATCCCGAGCTGGAGAGCCAGCAGATCCTGCCGATGTTCGATCGGGTGTACGAGACGGGCGAGCCACAGTCGGGGACCGAGTGGCGGGTGCAGGCCGACTTCGAGGGCTCGGGGACGGCGCAGGAACACTTCTTCGATTTCATCGTCACGGCGCGACGCGGCGACGACGGCACGATCGAGGGTGTGCAGCTCGCCTTCATCGATGTGACCGACCGGGTGCGGGCCCGGCTGGCCGCTGAGTCGCGGATGCAGGAGTTGTCCGAGCGGTATCGCAACGTCCGCGACTCGGCCATCGTCATGCAGCAGGCATTGCTGGCACCCTCGGTACCCGTGGTTCCCGGCGCCGATGTCGCGGCCGAGTACCTCGTCGCCGCGGAGGACACGGCCGCCGGTGGCGACTGGTTCGATGCGATCCCTCTCGGGGACCGACTGGTTCTCGTCGTCGGCGACGTCGTGGGCCATGGCGTCGAGGCGGCCGCGGTGATGTCGCAACTGCGCACCGCGCTGCGGATGCAGATTTTGGCGGGTTACCCGGTCGCCGAGGCGCTCGCGGCGGTCGACCGCTTCCACGAACATGTGCCGGGGTCGAGATCGGCCACCGTGTGCGTGGGCTCGCTCGACTTCGTCACGGGCGAATTCCAGTACTGCACCGCCGGTCACCCACCGCCACTGCTGGTCGGGGCGGACGCCGACACGCGCTACCTCGTGCCGTCCGGAGCCGGCCCGTTGGGGAGCGGCACGGGTTTTCCGGTGCGCACCGAATTCCTCGACGTGGGCGACGCGGTCATGCTGTACACCGACGGCCTGATCGAACGCCCCGGCCGGCCGCCGGCGGCCAGCACCGCCGAATTCGCCGACTTGGCCGCGACCATCGCCGGCGGTCAGGGCGGGTTCGTCATCGAGTCCTCGGCGCGTCCCATCGACCGTATCTGCTCGGAGACATTGGAATTGCTGCTGCGGCCGACCGGTTACAACGACGACATCACGCTGCTGGCAGCGCAGCGGCGCACGCCTCCACCACCGCTTCACATGACGGTGGATGCAACCATTCAGGCCGCGCGCGCGGTGCGCGGCCGCCTGCGTCAATGGCTCTCCGACGTCGGCGCCGCCTCCGACGACATTTCCGACATCGTGCACGCGATCTCGGAATTCGTCGAGAACGCGGTCGAACACGGTTACGCCACAGAGGTTTCCGACGGCATCGTCGTCGAGGCGTCGCTGGCCGGTGACGGCAATCTGTACGCATCGGTCGTCGACCATGGGCAGTGGAAGGATCACCGCGAAGGCGAGCAGGGTCGCGGCCGCGGCCTTGCCATGGCTGAGGCCCTGGTGTCCAGCGCACACGTCGCCCGTGGGCCCGATGGGACAACCGCCAGGTTGACGCACTGCCTGTCGCGGCCGGCCAATTTCGTCACCGACACGCTCCTCAACCGGGTGGATCAGCACCGCTCGATCAACTCCGAATTCGAGTCGGTGGTCGCCGAACCCGGCCGCATCGTCGTCAGCGGCGACGTCGACTCCTCCAGCGCGTCCACGCTGGACCGGCAGATCGCCGTCGAAAGCCGTTCCGGTGTCGCGCCGCTGACGATCGACCTCAGCAACGTCACCCAGCTCGGCTCGGCGGGCGTCAGCGCGCTGGCCGCCGGCCGCGAACGAGCACAACGACACGGCAGTGAGTACGCGCTGATCGCCCCGCCCGGAAGTCCGGCGCACCATGTTCTGTCGCTGGTACAACTCCCGGTCGTCGGGGGTCTCACCGAGAATCTGGTCGCGGAAGGCTAGGGGCGGTCAGACCGCTGGCCGTGCCGCACCTGCTTGAACGGCACCCCCCGGTCGGCCGCATATTCCCTCGGGAAGCCCAGCACCCGCTCACCGATGACGTTGCGCGCCATCTCCGTTGTGCCGCCGCCCATCGCGACAGTCTGGCGGGACAGGTAGCGCAGCCCGGTTTCCAGGCCGTCACCGGGTTCCCCGACCACGCCGGCACTTCCCGCGATCGCCATGGCGGTGTCGACATCCACGAACACGGTCTCGGCGTGGAACAACCGGATCAGCGTCCCGGCGGCCGGCGGCAGCGTGCCGTCTCGGACGCTGCGGTACACGTGACCGATCAGCTGCTCGGCCACCGCGCGCTGAACCAGTGCGCGGCCGGCCAGCTGCCGCACGCGTTCGTTACCGGCCTGTCCGGTCTTCTCGATAAGGCTCACATAGTCAACGGGATTCGCGTTGCCGCCCTCGCTGCCGCTACCACTGGCGAACTCGGACCCCTGGCCCACCGCCCGCCGCTCGTGGTATAGCTGCCGCGACGCGACCGCCCAGCCGTCGTTCACCTCACCCACGACGGCGTCATCGCCGACGTCCACCCCGTCCAGAAACTCCTCGCAGAACTCGGTGGAACCGCTCAGCATGGTGATGCGCCGCAAGGTGATTCCCGGATGAGCGATGGGCACCAGGAACATGGTCAGGCCCTCGTGCTTGGGCACATCCCAGTCAGTCCGCGCCAGACACAATCCGTAGTCGGCGGCGAACGCGCTGGTGCTCCACGTCTTGGCCCCGTTGAGCACCCAGCGATCGCCACGCCGCTCGGCACGGGTGATGACACCAGCCAGGTCGGATCCGCCGCTCGGCTCGGAGAGCAACTGCACCAGCACCTCGTCGCCGCGCAGGGCCGCACCGATGTGCTGCCTTTTCTGCTCCTCGCTGCCGGTATCGAGCAGGGTGGCGCAGCAGATGGTGAAGGTCGGGGTGTTGAGGATCAGCGGCATTTCGTAAGCCAGGGACTCGGCGTCGAAAGCCTTCTGGTACTCGTAGTCCAGGCCGAGGCCACCGTACTCGCGCGGGAAACAGATCCCGGCGAATCCGCCTTCGTAGAACCGCTTTTGCAGTTCTCGGGCCCTCCGCCAGGATCGTTCGTCGTCGCGCGGGGCGGGCGGCGGCGACTCTGGGTCGATGGAGGGCATGTTGTCCGCGAGCCATGCCCTGGCCCGGGCCGCGAACTCGGCGACGGATTCGGTCGGCGTCATCTGTTCGAACGTCCGGCCTTCTCGTATTCGTAGACGCGCAGATTGTGTTCCTCGGGCGTCCCGAACATCGAGCGGTACAACGTGATTCGGCGCAGGTACAGGTGCAGGTCGTGCTCCCAGGTGACGCCGATGCCCCCGTGCATCTGCACGCAGTCCTGCACGATCCGGCCGGCCATCTCACCCACGTAGGACTTGGCGACACTCGCGGCCAGGCCCGCCCCCGGCGAGTTCGCGGCAACGTCGGCGATCGCGGCGGCCGTGGTCGCGCGGCAGGCTTCCAGCCACAGCTTCATGTCGGCGAACCTGTGCTTGAGGGCCTGGTAGGAGGCGAGCGGCCGCCCGAAGGTGTGGCGGTCCAGGGCCCACCGGACGGTCAGGTCGAACACCGTCTGCAGGATGCCGACCACCTCGGCGCACTGCAGGATCTGGGCGATGTGGCCCAGACGGTCGATCAGCGCGGAGGTGTCGGCGGGCGCGCCGACGGCCGCCGACGACTCCACCACGACACCGTCGAAACGCACCCGGGCGTAGTGCTTGACCAGGTCGACCGACTGCTGGGGTTCGATGGTGACTCCCGGCGCATCCGTGGGGACCAGGAACTGGCAGATCTCGTCCTCGCAGCGTGCCACCACCAGCAGCACCGCGCTCTGCGCGCCGGCCTCGACCCGGTCCTTGGTGCCGTCGATGCGGAAGCCCGATTCGGTCGGAGTGGCCGTGGCCGTCGGGCTCAGCGGTGCCCAGCCCCGGCCCGGTTCCGAAACCGCCCACGACGCCACCGTTTCACCGGACATCAGCGCCTCGATGGTGCCGGTGTGCGGTTGCCAGTCCCCGCACTCGACGAGTGCGGCCAGCACGACGCTGACCG
Source organism: Mycobacterium sp. E2497 (assembly GCF_001668695.1). Lineage (NCBI taxonomy): Bacteria > Bacillati > Actinomycetota > Actinomycetes > Mycobacteriales > Mycobacteriaceae > Mycobacterium > Mycobacterium sp. E2497. Next base: position 12,984 of record NZ_LZKD01000181.1, on the reverse strand, counting down.
GATACAAGGGCCCGGGCGCCACCGTCTTTCCCAGTTGTTCGGCGACCATGGCCAGGTCCGCCAGGCCGCTGTCCGAGACACTGCCGCCGCCCAGTTCCTCCGGCACCAACAGCGCGGTCCAGCCGAGCTCCGCGGCGCGCCGCCACCAAGCCGGATCGAACGACACTCCCGCGGCGTGCAACTCCCGCACGCGGCGCAGCGGCGCTTCCTTTTCCAGGAACGCTTGGGTCGTCGAGGCGAACAGCGTCTTCTCGGGAGACTCGAGTGTCGTCATGCTGCCTCTCGTGGAGAATTCGCCGGCGTTTCCGATCGTAGCAACGAGCGCTACGGTAAGAGATACCGGAGTTCCCTCGATAGCGCTGTTCGTCGCTACATGGCGAACACGCGGCGCAGCGAACGCGCGTGTAGGGCCCGGTTCTCCTGAGAAACAACCCAATCGGGAACGAGCGAGTCGAATCCGTTGAATGCGGCTGCGATCACGTGCAATTCGGTGTGCACGTAGGCGTGCAACAGCCGGTTCGCGTAGTCGATGGCTTCGTCGCGGCACGGATCGATCTCCGCGCAGCTGACGAACGTGGGCGGCAGGCCCTCGAGGTTCGCCCGGTGCGCGGGGACGTGTTGACCGCTGGCGCTCGCGTGCCCGAGGTAATGGCCCCACGCCCGGCTCACGGCCGGCCCGTTGAGGCCCGGCGTGCGCTGGAATTCGCGCCGTGACTGGGTGGCGTCGGAGTCGAGCATCGGCTGGTGCAGGATCTGCATCAGGATCTGTGGGCCCTCGTCGTCGAACATGCGCTGACTGAGGCCCGCGACCAGCGCCGCACCGGCGTCCCGGCCCATCACCGCGATGCGGTTGACGTCGACGTTCAGCTCGGCGCAGTTGCGGATGGCGTAGTAGAAACCGGCCTCGACGTCGTCCAACGCCGCCGGGCAGGGATGTTCGGGCGCGAGCCGGTAGTCGACCGATACCAGCAGGCAGCCGGCCTCCCTGGCGAGCTCTGCGCATTGCGCGTGGTCGGTGTCCAGGTTGCCGGTGGCGAAGCCACCGCCGTGGGCGTACAGGACAAGGGGGGAACCCAATCCCGCGCGATCGAGATCGGGACCGCGGTAGATGCGGAGGTTCAGCTGATGCCCGCCGGGCCCGGCGATGGTGCGCGTGTCGATGGCCACGCCGTCGGTGTTGGCCGCCGCGGCGCGTTCGGCGGCGAGCCGGTTGGCGTGTTCACGTTCGGCGGGCAGGGTTTCGGCGCGGAATTCGACGACGCCGAGCGCGGTGGCAGCCTCCCGGAGCACGGGGTCGATGCGAGTAAGGCCCTGCGGCCGCGTCAGATTCGTCTGTGTCATACCTTCTGGTCTTCCGGGCGCGTGATTGGGGGTTCGCCGGCCCCGGCGCGGGCGGCGCCGGAACCCCCTTCAAGGTAGACCCGCGATTCCGTGTGGTGAAGGACGAGATGCTTGCGCACGAGCGCGGGCCGAATTCACCGTTCCCCGGGGAGCGCCTTGACCGTCGCCGGCAGGCCATAGAGCGCGGTCGCGTTGCCGCGCATGATCCGCTCCCGTTGGTCGGCCGGGAATCGGTTGATCGCGTAGGTGGGCGAGTCGTAGCTCCAGTGCGGGTAGTCCGTCGAGAACATCAGGTTGTCGCCCAGGTCCATCATCTCCAGGTACTCGCGGAAGTGCACGGTGTCGGCGTCTTCCAGCGGCTGGGTGGTGAATCGAACGTGTTCGCGCACATACTCCGAGGGGCGGCGCCGCACGTGGGGCAGGTCGCCGCGGCGAGCCTCCCAGATGCGGTCCATCCGCGACATCACCGGCATCGCCCACGTGAAGCCACCTTCGACGAACACCACCCGCAGCTCGGGGTGGCGGTCGAAAGCGCCGTCGAACACCAGGCTCATCAGATGCGAGACGTACAGCAGTGGCCAGGACGCGAAGAAGTCGTGCCAGTGTGCGGGGTTGCCAACGGGATACAGCGGGATCAGCTCGAACGGCGTCTGACCCATCAGGTGGGTGGCCACCGGGAAGCCGTTGCGCGCCGCGGCTTGGTAGAGCGGGTCGAAATGGGGGTTCCCGAAGGGGATCCCACGGGTCTGCGGTGTCATCAGCACTTGGGCCATGTAGGGGTGGCCCGCCCACCGTTCGACCTCGCGCGCCGCCTGCTCGGGAGTCTGCGCGCTGACGCTGATCGATCCGCGCCAGCGGCCGTGCCCATTGTTCTCGTCGAGCCAGACGTCGGCGAGCCAGTCGTTGTAGGTCGCCTTGAGCACATGCTCGGCCTGGGGCAGCTGCGCATCGCACATCGGCTCCAGCGTCGCGATGCTGACGCCGGCGTCGAGCAGCAACTGCTTGGCGGCGAACTCGGGGTCGCTGCCGGCGACCCCGCCACCCGGCGGGGCGGCGTCCATCCGCAGCGACATGGTCTTGTACGAGTCGGGCGTGTCGTAGAAATGCGGCACCGGGCTGACCGCGTTGCCCGTCGGCCAGATCTTGTCCACCCATTCGGCCGGCGCGTAGGACTTGAGCACGTCGGCCGACACCGGCAACGGGTGTACGTCGGTGTCGACGATGGTGACCGCTATCTCGTCCTCTTGACCGGTCGGTGAATCGACCCGTTCGATCGTCGTCATCACACACGCTCCTTGAGCCCGTAGAGTTCACTGGCGTTGCGCCACAACATCTTTTCGCGCTGGGCGCCATCCAGCCCGTCGGCGATCGCCTCCGGCGCCGAAGTCGACCAATGCGGATACGCCGAGCCGTACATCAGCAGGTCGGACTTGCCGCTGAACTCCATCCAGCGCTGCATGTCGCCGGTGTCGGTCGGTCCGTCGAACGCCGACGAGCAGAACCGGACGTGGCCAGGCAGGTATTCGCTCGGGTAACGGTCGACCCACGGCGTCTGATCGCGCATCGACACCCAGAAGGTGTCCAGCCGCCAGATCAACGGGGTGAGGATGTCGTAGCCGCCGTCGGCGAAGACGAACTTCAGGCCGGGGTGCCTGCCGAACACGCCCTCGACGATGAGGGTGGCCAAATGCACGAAGTAGTTCAGCGGCATGAAGGCCGCGTAGCCGGGATAGGTGTGGGCGTGCCCGGCGAACGTGGGCGGGTAGTCGACGCCGTTGCCGCCGTTGATGCGTACCGCCACCGGCAGCCCGTGGGCGGCGGCGGCCTCCCAAATCGGCTCGAACATCGGCTTGCCGTAGGGCTCGCGGGACTGCATCGGAACGCCCACCTGTACCAGCTTCGGGTGACCGGCCAGGCGCTCGATCTCCGCGACGGCTGCCTTGGGGTCTTCCGGGTTGACGCGGATGGTGCCCCGGAACCGGTCGGCGGAGTCGGGTTCGAGCCAACGGTCGAGCAACCAGTCGTTGATCGCCGCGCAGATGCGGCTGTTGAGCAGGTAGTCGGCGATGTTGCCGCGGGTCAGCGGGTTGAGGATGGCGTAGTCGACACCGTGTGCCAACAGGTGGCGACGGACGGTGTCGGGGTCCGACCCCGGGTAGTGCTCCCCGTAGAGGTCTTGCCGGTAGTCGCCGCCGGGCGCTTGGTACCACTGCTGTTCGACGTCGGGAATCGACCGCAACTGGTGCGCGGCCGGGAGATAGCGCCGGATCTCGGCGTTGTAGCGGAAGTGCGGTTGCACGTTGGCATCGATGATCATGCGGTCAGGTACACCTCCCCGTCGGTGACGTCGACCGGGTAGGTGCGGACGCGACGCGTGGGGTCGGCGAGGTTTTGCCCGGTGGTGATGTCGAATTCCCAGTTGTGCCAGGGGCATCGGACGATCTGGCCGTCGCGTACCCTGCGCAGCCCGCCGGGTTCGTCGGGGGCGAACTCGTTGGTGCCACCGAGCAGACCGAGACACAGCGGGGCGCCCTCGTGCGAGCAGTAATTCACGATCGCATACAACCCGCCGCGCACGTTGTACACCCCCACGCCGAACTTCCCGACGTCGACCAGCTTCATCCCGCCGGGCGGCAGATCGTCCAGCGAACACACAAATCGCCGCTCGGGCATTCACCTCACCGCCTCACGACGCCACCAGCATCAATACTGTGCCCGTTACGGTAACCTCGACAAGCCGTTGGGCTTAGTTGCTATCTATACTATGATAGCGATATTCCCGGCGTATCCAATCCGCTTACCGGCTGCTCAGGAGGAGCGCTGATGACGCTCAGCACCGACCCCGCCAACCAGCCCGCCACGCTCGACCTCACCGGCGAGACCAGCCCCTATCCGTTCTTCGAATACATGAGGCGCACGGACCCGGTGTGGCACGGCGCGCTGGCGGACCACTCGCAGATGCCGGAAGAGCTGCGGCCGGACGACGAGTGGGTGCTGTTCGGCTACGACCCGGTGTTCCAGGCGTTCCGTGACGACCGCATCTTCAGCTCCCACAAGTACGACGAGACCATCGGTTTGGTGATGGGACACACCATCCTGGCGATGGGCGGCAAGGAACACCACGACCACCGCAACCTGGTGGCCAAGGCCTTCCGCGCCACCGCGCTGGAACGCTGGGAGCCGTCGGTCATCGGACCGGTGTGCGATCGATTGGTCGACGAGATCAAGAACGACGGCCACGCCGACCTGGTCAAGGCGGTGACGTTCGAATTCCCCACCCGGATCATCTCCACCCTGCTCGGGCTGCCCCCCGAAGATCTCGACTTCTTCCGACGGTTGTCCCTCGATCTCATCTCCATCCCGACCGACATCGTCGCCGGGCTCAACGCGGCGGCGGAGTTACACGGCTACTTCCTCGAACAGGTCGAACAGCGGCGTCGCAAACCCACGAACGACATCATCGGCGACCTGGTCACCGCCGAGATCGACGGCGAAAAACTCAGCGACGAGGCGATCATCGCGTTCCTGCGGCTACTGCTGCCGGCCGGACTGGAGACCACCTACCGCTCGTCGGGCAACCTGCTGTACCTGTTGCTGACCCACCCCGAGCAACTGGCCCTCGTCTACCACGACCGGTCGCTGATTCCGATGGCGATCGAAGAGGGCCTGCGCTTCGAAACCCCTCTGACGATGGTCATGCGGACGACGACCGAAGAAGTCGAAATCGGCGGCAAGACAATCCCATCGAACGCTCAGATCGATATGTGCATGGGATCGGCCAACCGAGACGAGACCCGCTGGACCGACCCCAACACCTTCGACATCCGCCGGCCGCGCCAAGCACACATCGCCTTCGCCGGCGGCATCCACATGTGTCTCGGCATGCACTTGGCCCGGCTCGAGACGCGCGTCATGTTGAACAGCCTGTTCGACCGCGTCAAGGACCTGGCCTTGGTGGCCGACGACGGAACCGGCCAGGAGTCCAAGATCGTCGGGCTGACCTTCCGCTCCCCCAACAAGCTTCCGGTCACCTTCTCCCCGGCCGCATAGGAAGCCGCTTGAAAACTAAGGGAGCGCTCCTACACGACGTCGGCGGACCCTGGTCCGTCGAGGAAATCGAACTCGATCCGCCGCGCGCCGGCGAAGTCCTGGTCGAGATGGCGGCGGCCGGGCTGTGCCACTCCGACGATCACATCCTCAAGGGTGACATGTCGGCGCCCAACGAGGTGATGCGATCCCTCGGCCTGCCGACCATGTTCCCGACGATCGGCGGACACGAGGGATCGGGCATCGTGCGGCAAGTCGGCGATGGTGTAACGGACTTCGCCCCCGGAGACCACGTGGTGATGTCGTTCGTCGCGGTGTGCGGCCAGTGCCGGTGGTGTGCGACGGGCATGGAATACATCTGCGATGTCGGCGCCTTCACCCTGACGCCGGGCATGCCCACCGACGGCACCTTCCGTCATCACACCGCCGACGGGCGGCCGCTCGGACATCTGGCGAAGGTCGGTGCGTTCGCCGAACACACTGTGGTGTCGACGAATTCACTGGTGAAGATCGAGCCGCAGCTGCCGCTGGCTCCGAGCGCGTTGCTGTCGTGCGCCATTCCGACCGGCTACGGTTCGGCCGCCAATCGCGCCGGCGTGCGGGGCGGTGACACCGTCGTCGTCATCGGAGCTGGCGGGATCGGCACCGGCGCGATCCAGGGTGCGCGGATCAGCGGTGCCGCGCAGATCGTCGCGGTGGACCCGGTGGAATTCAAGCAGAAATCCGCTTTGCAGTTCGGCGCGACCCACAGCGCCGCCACGGTCGCCGAGGCGCAGGACCTGGTGCGGGACTTGACCTATGGCGTCATGGCCGACGCTGTGGTGGTCTCACCGTCGCTGATCACCGCCGAGGATGTGCGCGATGCGCTGCAGCTCACCCGCAAAGGCGGGACGTGTGTGCTCACCGGCATGACCTCCCAGCTGACCCGCTCGGTCAAGATCGATCTGCAGGACTTCATCCTGATGAACAAGACGCTGGCCGGAACGATATTCGGCTCGTGCAATCCGAGGGCGGACATCTCGCGGCTCGCCCGGCTCTATCAAACCGGACAACTTCAGCTCGACGAGATGATCACCCGGCGCTATCGCCTCGAGGAGATCAACGACGCCTACGACGACCTTCGCAACGGCAAGATCGTCCGCGGCATCATCGATTTCGGGATCAGCTGAGGCCCTTTCGGCCCATCACCCGCTGCAATTGGCCGTAGGCGTCGATGGGGCTGTGCAGCGCCAGGCCGCCGTCGGCATGCACGACTTGGCCGGTCACCCAAGGCAATTCGAGCACGCCCACGATCGCGCCGGCTACGTCGACGGCGTCCCCCAAACCGCCCAATGCGGTCCGTTCGGACAGGGCCTCCACCCAGCCGGGCAGCTGTTCGGGTTTGGCCAGCATCGGCGTCCGCGTGACACCCGGGCCGACGGCGTTCACCCGGATGCCGTGCCCGCCCCACTCCGCCGCAGCGACCTTCACCAACATGTCCACCCCCGCCTTGGACACGCAGTAGGCGCCCATATCGCGGTCGGCGAGGGTACCGCTGATGCTGGAGACGGCAACGACCGAGCCGCCCACCCCGGCGTCGATCATCGCCCGCGCCGCGGCGCGGATCGTCAGCCAGGTGCCCGTGAGGTTGACGGTCAACACCCGGTTCCATTCTGCGGGCGACTGTTCGAGCAGCAGGCCCGAGGCACCGATGCCGGCGCAGGTCACGACTCGGGTGGGCGCGCCGTGGTCGCGCACGGTTTGCGCCATAACGGCCGACACCGCGTCGGGATCGCTGACGTCGCAGGCGATGTCGGCGCCGGCGAGGTCCCACACCACGACGTCGTGCCCCGCTTCGCGCAGTCGTGCGGCGACTTCACGGCCGATCCCGGACGCGCCTCCGGTAACCAGCGCCGTCATTGCGCCGGTCCGATCAGCTCGACCAGTACGCCGTCGGGCGGGGTGATGACGGCCGTCGGCATTGTCTTCCCGGCGGCAGCCGGCGCGGTGATTCGATGAACAGCGTCGACGAGTCCGGGGCCGTCGCGCCAGAACTGCTTCGAGCGTTCGACGTCGGCCGTACGGATCGCGGCATGGTGAACACCCAACATCGGCTTCCTCTCGATTGCAGAACTGTCCACCATCATGCAACGTCGATTGTTGACGCGGAACTTTTGCCTACATCTTGATCGCGGGTATCAGCCTGCTCAGATTCCAGACCCGGTCTCTTCGCGCGCACAGGCAGGAGATCGCCAGTGCGACAGCCGCTATCCCAGCAAGCACGATGATCGCCTGCCATAGTCTGGCGTCGATGCCGCCGAGTATGAGCTGCCGGAGCCCGTTGACGCCATAGGTCATCGGGTCGAAGCGGTGCAAGACCTGGAAAGGCCGCGACGTGGTTTCCACGGGATACATGCCGCCCGCGCTGACCAACTGCAACATAAGCAGAGCCATGATCAGCACCCGGCCCACCGCAGGACCGACGAGTGCGTTGATCGCCTGCGTCGCGGCCACGAACGCGCCGGATATCAGCATCATGAACCCCAGCATCGCCGCTGGGTGCACGGCGTGCACCCCGAGGGCGAACCGGACCACGCAGTAGAGAATGACGGCTTGGAATACCGCGATCGCGGCGGCCGGCAGGTAGCTGGCGAGCACCACGCGGATCGCGAGCACCTCGGCGGCGATCGCGCGACTCTGCAAGGGCCGCAGCACCATCCACAGCACCAAGGCACCAAAGAACAAGGCGAGGGTGAGGAAGAACGGAGCCATCCCGGTGCCGAAGTTGGGCGCGGCGTTCTCATGTGAAGCTTCGAGTTGCACCGGACCTCCGATGGTGTCGGCGACCGCATCCTTTTGCTGGGTTGTCCAGTTGGGCACCTGCTTGGCCCCGTCGGCGAGTTTGGTCGCCAGCTCGGCCGATCCCGTCTTGAGTTGTCGTGCGCCGTCGTCGAGTTTGGCGATGCCGCCGGCCAATTCGGCATTGCCGGTGGCAACCTGCTGGGCTCCGTCGCGCAGCTGGGTCAGCTTGTTCGTCAGCTCCTGTCCCTTGCTTCCGACCTGGTCGAGCGCCGACCCGAGCGGACTGCCCGGGGTACGCAACCCCGCTGTCAAGGCGATCGCGGCGTTCTGCGCATCGGTGAGCTGCTGGCGAATCTGGGGCGTGAACTGGTGACCCCGGAGCTGATCTTGGATGCCGCGCAGGTTGTTCGCCAGCGGATCCTGTCGCGCGGAGAGCTGATCGATCACCGATGAAAGCGAGTTTGCGGCGGCATCCTGCGCTGTGGCGATGGCACCGATCTGGTCGTTGGCCTGCTGAAGCGCGGCCGCGCCCTGTTGCAGTTGCTGCGTGCTGCCGCCGATTTCCGACACCGCCTTGCTCACCGCCAGCAGCGGGTCCGTGGCCTGGTTGATTCCGTCTGACAGTTGCTTGGCCCCCGTGGCAAGCGTTGCCGAGCCGGACCGGGCGGTGTCCAGACCGGCCACCAGCTGACCGGCGCCGTCATCGAGTTGAGCGGCACCGTCGGCGGCCTGCTTGATACCCGCTCCCGACGAAACCACCACCGACAGCATCTGATTGACGGCTTGGCCCGAGATTCGGCTGGACACGGCGTTGAGCACCTGGCCGATGGCGGTGCGACCGATACTCGTCGAGATGTAGTTGTTGGCGTCGTTGTAGACGGCGATCAGGTTGGCCTTCTTGGGTTGCCCGGTCACCGGTGACGCGATCGCCGCGCTGAAGTCCGGCGGCAACTCGACCATGAAGTAGTACTTGCCGTGGTCGACTCCGTTGCGCGCCTCCGGCAAGTCCACGACGTGCCAGTCCAAACCGCCGTCCGCGGTCAGACTCTTGGCGATCTCCGCGCCGGCGTTGAATTGCTGCCCGGACACGACAGCGCCACGGTCGGAGTTGACCAGCGCCACCGGCATCTTGTTGGTGTGGCCGAAGGGATCCCAGAACGCCCACAGGTAGAGCGCCCCGTACACCAGCGGCAGCAGCATCAGCACGATGATGGCCACGCGCGTCAATCGGCTGCGGCCGAAACGTTTGATCTCCGAGCCGAATGCGAGTCCAGCCAGCATCTTCAGTCCTCTCCGGTCAGGATGCGATGATCGTGTAGTTCGTGGTCGGGCGCGTCCGTGCCGAGCGGGTTGGTCACCCCGACGACAACGGTGCGGCGCTTGGCGATCTCGCCGAGCCTGTCGACCGCGATCGCTCGCCGGGAATTGTCGCGAACCTGTTCGAGGTCGCCGACCACCAGGATCGGACGGTTCGACAGCAACGCCAGCGTGATTCGGAGAAAAAACAGCTCCAGGTCTGACAATTCAACGATGTAGGTGTCATGGGACGGTGGGGGTATTTCGCCGAAGACCTCGGTCAGCTCGGCCGGACCCGATTGCAGCGGCACCGATGAATACCACGGCGCCAGCCAACGGCGTTGCTCGGCGAGCACGGTCCCCACGGTCACCGATTCCTCCAGGTCGTCGATGTCTTCGAAGGCCGCGATCGAGCAGTGCCGACGGATCGCGCGCGCGGTCGTTTCGCCGAGGACGGTCAGCGTGCCGTGGCTCGGTTTGAAACGTCCCGCGAGCGTCAGCAACAGCGCGGTCTGGCCGGGTCCGCCGGGCATCTGAATCGCGTGAAACCCCGGCGTCAGGGCCAGGTTGACCCCCGAGAACAGCGGCCCGTGCTCGCCGTCGACCCCCAATCCGGCGGCGGTGATCACGGGCGCGATGTCGTCCGGTTCGTCTTTGGCATCCATGGTGTGGCTTTCCCTAATCGCCGGAATTCGGAATCGATTCCAGCAGTGCGGTGATCAGTTGTGCGAGCAGATCGGGGTTGATGGTTCCCGGACGCAGCACCTCTTCCATCGCGACGCCCAGGTTGAGGGTGACGACGAGCTGGGCGATGTCGGTCAGCCGCCGGTCGCCCGGCACGGTGTCGGTCGATTCGACGATGTGCAGCGCCTGGTCGGCCGCGGCGCGACGGCGCTCGATCAGGCGTTCCCGAATCTGCGGATCGCGCTGGGCGCGCAGCCAGTACTCGACGAGCAGCACGTAGTAGTCGGAATTGTCGCGGACCGAGTCGAGCACCGACCGGCTCACCTCGCGCGCGGCCGCGGTGGTGTCGCCGTCGCTGCGGTCCAGCGCTACCGCGATCTGCTCGCCGCGCAGCTCGAACTCGCGGTCGAGCAGGGCCAGGAACAGCTCGTCCTTCGACTCGAAGTTGGAATAGACCGCGCCCTTGGTGAAGCCCGCGGCCTGACCGATCGTGTCGATGGTGGCGCCGGCGAAACCCTCGGCGGCGAACACCTTCGACGCCGCATCCAGGATTCGGTCGCGAACCTCGCCCCGGGTGGGGCGGGTGCGAAGCGGTTTGACGGGCGACATGGCCAACAGCATACCCTTCAGTATCGAGTGGATACCAGCTGGTATCGAGGGAGGCGCGGAGCGGGCCGCTTCGGGCTGGATCCCGCGATCGCCTGAGCGAGCTTGGCCAAGGTGCGATCCCACAGCTCGCGCGCGAGCACGGGATCGTCGGCCGCGCGGTTCGCCCTGGCGACTTGGCCCTTCGCGTAGTACTCGCCGGGGGACCAGTCGAGGCCTGGTGTGGTGGAGGCCAGCCAGACCAGCTGGTCCGCGCCTCGATCCGGGGTCTTGATGAGGCGGCTCACCGGGGTGCGTTGCAGTCCTCCCGGGGGAAGGTGCCGACCGGGATCGTCGCACACGCTGACTAAGCGGGTTGCTCAGCCCGGCCGCCGCTCAGGCCAGCGTGTAGCGCACCGGCAGGTGCTTGAGGCCGCCCACGAATGTGGTGGCGACCAACTCCGGCTCCCCGGTCAGCTCAATGGATTTCAGCCTGGGCAACAGCTCGGTGAAGAAGCTGTTGACCTCCATGCGGGCCAGGGCGGCGCCCATGCAGAAGTGCACCCCGTAGCCGAAGGCCAGGTGTTTGTTGGGGTCACGCCCGACATCGAAGCGGAACGGCTCGGTGAAAACCTCCTCGTCGCGGTTGGCCGACACGTAGGACAGCAGCAGTGAATCGCCGGCCGCGATGGGCACCCCCCGCACGGTGGTGTCTTCGGCTGCGGTGCGCATGAATTCCTTGACCGGGGTCACCCAGCGGATCATCTCCTCGGTGGCCAGTGGCATCAGGTCGAGGTTGTCGCGCAGTCGCGCAAGCTGGCCGGGGTTTTCGATGAGCGCGTGCAGGCCGCCCGAGATGGTCGCGCTGGTGGTGTCGTGGCCGGCGGTGGCGACGATGAGGTAGTACGACACCGTGTCGATGTCCGACAGCGGCTCGCCATCGACGCGGGCGTTGGCGATGGCGGACGCGAGATCCTCGGTCGGGTGCTCGCGGCGCGAATCGGTCACCTTGTTGAAGTACTGGAACATGTCGAACAATGCCGGCAGCTGGTCCTCGTTGGTGGCGCCGCGCTTGAATTCGGAGTCGTCGCTGCCGAATAATTCCTGGGTCAACTTGAGCATCCGGGGGAAATCCGCCTCCGGCAGGCCCAGCAGCGACATGATCACGTAGAGCGGGTAATTGACCGCCACTTCCTGGACGAAGTCACACTCGGGACCCGCGGCCATCATCTTGTCGACGTAGATCTTGGCCAACTCGTCGACGCGAACCCTCAACGCCCGCATCGCCTTTGGCCGGAACCAGTCGGAGCCGATCGCGCGCACCACCCGATGCTGTGGATCGTCGAGGTGGATCAGCGTGCGCACGCCCGCGGCCGCCTGCATCTCGTCGCCCTCGGCCGTCGTCAGGACGGGGCGGGGCCAGTTGGTGAACAGCGTGTTCTCGCGTTCGATGTCCATGATGTCGGCGTGCTTGGTGATCGCCCAGAAGGGCCGGTAATCCGGCACCTCGACCCACGACACGGGGGCGCTGGCGCGCAGGTGGGTCAGCGCCGCGTGCAGTCGCCGCTCGTCGGTGTACGCCAGGGGGTCAGCCAACAACCGTCCGGCGTCATCCATCGTGGCTGCGGTCATCGGCGAAACTCCTTCATCGCGGCGGTTATACAGGCATGAGTGGCGTTGTAGAAGATCGGCAGCACACGGTCGACCGCGCCCTCACAACGACTTTTCAGGGCGGCGCCGACCGTGTCGACGGGGCCCACGACCGCGAAAGCCGCGAGCATTTCGTCGTCGATCAGCGATCCCATCGCATCCCATTCACCTTGCTTGGACAGCAGGTTCAACTCGGTGTGCAAGTCGCCCCAGCCGTGCAGCGCAAGCACTTTCTGGTATGCGGGCGTGGATCCGTAGAAGGCGATCTGCTTTCGGGTGGCCGTCATCGCCGCCGCCAGCTCCGCTTCGTTCTCGCCGGTCGCCACCATCACCTCGCACGACACCTGGAAGTCGGCGCGGTCGCGGCCGCCGCGCTGCATGCCCCGCAACAACGCCGGCATCGTCACTTCGTCGAGGTAGCGCTTGGACACCATCGGGTGACCGAGGTGTCCGTCGCCCACCTCGCCGCACATCTCGGTCATCGCTTCGCCCACCGCGGCGATGAACACCTTGGGGGCGGGATACGGCTGGGGCTCCGGTGTGAACATCGGGGTCATGATCTTGTGGGTGTAGAAGTCTCCCTCGAAACGCAACTTGCCG
>NZ_LZKD01000180.1:0-830 GCF_001668695.1 Mycobacterium sp. E2497 | reverse complement strand
GCTCGCCTCGTCCAGCACCGCCGCGAGGCGATCGACCACGCCGCCGGGACCCGCGGCGGCGGCTCGCAGCCGCGGCACCGCCATGCGTTCGATGTCCTCGACGGCCGCGTCCAGCAATTCGGACTTGTTCGGGAAGTAGTGGTACAGGCTGCCGCTGGTGACGTCGGCCGCCCGGGCGATCTCGCGAATCGTGGTGCGCGAATAGCCATTCTCGGCCACACATCGCATCGCGGCGGTGATGATGCGGGCCCGGGTCTGCTCACCGTCGGCACCCACCGGCCGACCCAATTGCGGCGGCGTGACGCTCATGCGGCGGGAAGCCCGCCGCAGCTCCGTCCATCACGCACTACGCACCTCCGCGGCGAAGCCGAAACTAATCGATCACTCGATTATATTCGACCGTGTCGGGGACCGGGAGCCGGCGGACGGGACGCGCGAGTGAGGACAGCACGGTGACGCGGGCGCAACGGGGACGTCCGGTCGGCGCCAGCGGCGAGGAGACGCGGCAGCGGATCGTCGTTGCCACCATGCGCTGCGTGGCCGAATTCGGGTACGCGGGCGCCACCATCCGTGAGATCGCCCGGGCCGCGAACGTCACCAGCGCCAGCCTCTACAACTACTTTCCGAACAAGGCGGAGCTGATCAACGCCGCGATAGCGGCGCGGACCGACGTCGCGTTGCCGCGGCTGCGCGCGGCCGCCGCGCGCCCGGGGACCGCCGTCGACCGGATCGAGGCGGTGCTGGACGAGGCGAGCCGGCTGATGCGCGAGCATCCGCATCTGGCCGCATTCGATCGCGCGGTCCGCGCCGAAAGCAACGAGCACCCGGTT
>NZ_LZKD01000179.1:0-3524 GCF_001668695.1 Mycobacterium sp. E2497 | reverse complement strand
GCTGGTCACCATCACCGACGCCGACGACCGGGTGGTCGCCCGGGGCCAGGTGCGGCTGCAGAACCTCGAGGCGTAGGCGAACCGGCGTCGAGCGCGGCCGGGCGGTCACGCCCCCGGGCGCCGTGGCAGGATTCCAGAGCGTGCTCCTGACGCCGCACGAACAAGAGCGATTGCTGTTGTCCTACGCCGCCGAACTGGCACGTCGCCGCCGTGCCCGGGGCCTGCGGCTGAATCATCCGGAGGCGGTTGCCATCATCACCGACCACATTCTCGAAGGCGCCCGCGACGGCCGCACCGTCGCCGAGCTGATGGCCAGCGGCTGCGGGGTGCTCAGCCGCGACGACGTGATGGAGGGGGTGCCGGAGATGCTGTCCGACGTGCAGGTGGAAGCGACGTTCCCCGACGGCACCAAACTGGTCACCGTCCACCACCCGATCCCATGATTCCCGGCGAAATCCTCTACGGCAGCGGCGATATCGACATCAACGCGGACGCGGAGCGGATCGAGTTGCGGATCGTCAACACCGGTGACCGGCCGGTACAGGTCGGCAGCCACGTTCACCTTCCGCAGGCCAACGCGGCGCTCTCGTTCGACCGCGCCGCCGCCCACGGCTACCGGCTGGACATTCCGGCCGCAACCGCCGTGCGATTCGAACCCGGTGTGGCCCAACAGGTCCGGCTGGTCCCACTGCGCGGCCGCCGCGAAGTGCATGGCCTGAGCCTGACCCCGCCCGGACGGCTCGACGCCTGATGTCGAGCGTGTCGCGAGAACGCTACGCCCAGCTTTTCGGCCCCACCGCCGGTGACCGGATCCGGCTGGCCGACACCGACCTTCTGGTGGAGATCACCGAAGACCGCAGCGGGGGACCGGGGCTGGCCGGTGACGAGGCGGTGTTCGGCGGCGGCAAGGTGCTGCGCGAGTCGATGGGCCAGGGACGCGCCACCCGGGCCGAGGGCGCACCCGACACGGTGATCACCGGTGCGGTCATCATCGACCACTGGGGAATCATCAAGGCCGACATTGGGATTCGTGACGGCCGCATCTCGGCGATCGGCAAGGCGGGCAACCCCGACACCATGACGGGGGTGCACCCGGACCTGGTCGTCGGGCCGTCCACCGAGGTCATCGCCGGCAATGGCCGGATCGTCACCGCGGGCGCCATCGACTGCCACGTGCACCTGATCTGCCCGCAGCTCATGGCCGAGGCGCTCGGCGCCGGGATCACCACGATCATCGGCGGCGGCACCGGGCCGGCCGAGGGCACCAAGGCCACCACCGTGACCCCGGGCGCATGGCACCTGGCCAGGATGCTGGAGGCGCTCGACGGCTGGCCGGTGAACTTCGCACTGCTGGGCAAGGGGAACACGGTCAGCGCCGAAGGGCTGTGGGAGCAATTGCGCGGCGGCGCTTCGGGGTTCAAGCTGCACGAGGACTGGGGGTCCACGCCGGCGGCGATCGACACCTGCCTCACCGTTGCCGACGCCGCCGGCGTCCAGGTGGCGCTGCACACCGACACCCTCAACGAGATGGGGTTCGTCGAAGACACCCTGGCCGCGATCGCGGGGCGGTCGATCCACACCTATCACACCGAGGGCGCCGGTGGCGGCCACGCGCCCGACATCATCACCGTCGCGGGCAAGCCCAACGTGTTGCCCAGCTCGACCAATCCGACTCGGCCGCATACGCGTAACACCCTCGACGAGCACCTGGACATGCTGATGGTCTGCCATCACCTCAATCCTCAGGTGCCCGAGGACCTGGCCTTCGCCGAGAGCCGGATCCGGCCGTCGACCATGGCGGCGGAAGACCTGCTGCACGACATCGGCGCGATCTCGATGATCGGCAGCGACTCACAGGCGATGGGCCGCATCGGGGAGGTGGTGCTGCGCACCTGGCAGACCGCGCACGTGATGAAGCGCCGCCGCGGCGCGCTGCCCGGCGACGGTGCGGCCGACAATCTGCGCGCACGACGCTACGTCGCGAAATACACCATCTGCCCGGCGATCGCCCACGGCCTCGACCACGAGGTCGGCTCCGTGGAGGTGGGCAAGCTCGCGGATCTGGTGCTGTGGGAACCCCCGTTCTTCGGGGTCCGCCCGCACGCGGTGCTCAAGGGCGGCATGCTCGCGTGGGCGGCGATGGGGGATGCCAACGCGTCGATCCCGACGCCCCAGCCGGTGCTTCCGCGCCCGATGTTCGGGGCCGCCCCGGCGGCCGCGGCCACGACGTCCGTGCATTTCGTTGCGCCGCAAGCGATCGAGGCCGGCCTGGCCGAGCGGCTCGCGGTCACCCGGCGGCTGTCCCCCGTCCGGAACACCACCGGGCTCGGCAAGGCGGACCTGCCGCTCAACGACGCGCTGCCCGACATCGAAGTGGACCCGGACACGTTCACCGTGCGGATCGACGGCGAGGTCTGGCAGGAGGACCCGCCGGCCGAATTGCCGATGGCGCAACGCTACTTCCTGTTCTGACGGCCCATGTCCGCACTCGCGACGCTGCTCGCCCTGGCCGATTCCCGACTGCCGGCCGGCGCCCACGTGCACTCGGGCGGCGTGGAGGAGGCGGTCACCAGCGGCCTGGTGACCAACCTGGATACGTTGGAAGCCTTCCTGCGCCGCCGGATTCGCACCTCCGGGCTGATCTTCGCGTCGATCGCGGCGGCGGTCCACCGCGGCGAGCTGAATCCCGATGCGGCCGACCGGGAGACCGATGCCCGCACGCCAGCCCCGGCCGCCCGGGAAGCATCGCGCAGCCAGGGCCGCGGGCTGGCGCGGCTGGCGCGGCGGGTCTGGCCGGACGCCCGCTGGGACGACCTCGGCGCCCAGCCCCACCTGCCCGTCGCGGCGGGGCGGGTGGGCGCCGTGAGCGGGCTGGTCCCCGAGCAGACCGCCCTGGCGATCACCTACACCACGATGACCGGCTCGGCGACGGCCGCCCAGCGGCTGCTTGCTCTGGACCCGGCCGAGGTTGCCGCGTGCACGTTTCGGCTGGCGGACCTGTGCGAGCGCACCGCCACCGAGGCGGCCGCCGGGCTGGCCGACTTGTCCGACCCGTTGCTCGACACGCTCGCGCAACGCCACGCTGAACGGGAACGTCCGCTCTTCGTGTCCTGAAGACTGGATGACTGATCGCACGAGGTACCTTCTTGGGCAGCGACTGCAAATTCGCGCACGGCCGGCCGGCGCGTCCGGTCTTCGGTCATGTTCTGAAAGGCCCCGCATGTCAACACATCTGCACACACACAGCCATACACACGTCGAGCGGCCGCGACGGGTCCGGCAACCGGGGGAGCCGCTGCGCATCGGCGTCGGCGGCCCGGTCGGCTCGGGCAAGACGGCGCTGGTCGCCGCGCTGTGCCGGCAGCTGCGCGACGAGCTGTCGCTGGCGGTGCTGACCAACGACATCTACACCACCGAGGACGCCGACTTCCTGCGCAGGCATGCGGTGTTGCCGGACAACCGGATCGCGGCCGTGCAAACCGGTGGGTGCCCGCACACCGCGATCCGCGACGACATCACCGCCA
>NZ_LZKD01000178.1:0-65517 GCF_001668695.1 Mycobacterium sp. E2497 | reverse complement strand
GCGAAATTGGTGGCCATCACCACCAGGCCGGTGAGCATGCCGCCGGCCGGGCCGAACAGGATGGCCGCCGAGATCGTCGGGTTGCTGGCCCACAGCGTCGTCGGCCAGGTCTGGTTCTCGGCCGCCCAGTGTGGGGTGGTGACGATGGTGTTCGACGCCATGAGCAGCACGGCGATCACGATCTCGGCGAGCACCCACGCCGGCCGGCGGCCGAACCCGCGCAGGTACGCCAGCGCGCACGCCGCGCTCCAGCCGATCAGCACCGCGAACAGCGCCCAGCCCAGCGCGGGCAGGCGCAGGTCCGGGTTGATGGCGATCTGGAAGCCGGTGGCGTAGATGCAGCTCAGCAGCCGGAACACCTGCGCCGCACGCCATAACGGCGTGGTCGGATCGGGGCTGCTGTTCGCCATCGAGGTCAGCATAAATGTGCGGCCTGACGCCGGTGGTCAAGTTCTCAGTCGGCCGGCAACCGCGCCACCTCGTGGCGCCAGGCGGCCTCGGTGTGCAGCGACGCTCCCAGGTCCGGCAGGTCGTCCCAATCGGCGTCGTCGATGTCGCGCAGGGTGCCGCCGGCGTTCTTGACCCGCAACGACATTCGGGCCAGCGCGTCGAGGCCGATCGCCTGCAGCACGGCCTGCGGCACGGTCGCGGCCGCGCTGGTGATCCCGTGTCCGCGGCAGATCACCACCTGCCGTCCGCCCATGGCCGCCACCATCTGCCTGGCCAGCGCCCGGGTGCGGATGAGCACGGCGCGCTCGTAGACGGGCACGCCCCCGCGGGCCAGCCGCGCGCCCGGAATGTCGTAGGCGCCGTAGATCGGCCGCAGCGCGATTCCGGCCAGGTCGGCGGCGACCACGGCGGGCGGATGCAGGTGCGCGACGGCGCGATGCGCCGGATCGGCCAGCATGGTCTCGACGTGGATGGGCAGTTCGTTGGGCACGCGGTACCCGTCGAGTTCGCCGTCACCGCCCGCGCCGCCGTCGAAGGTGACCAGCCGGATGTCGCTGGGCCGGGTGAACGCCACGCCGGCGTCGGTGTCGCTGCGGCATCGGACGAGCAGCCGCTCGTCGTCGACCCGCAGGCTCAGGTGGCCGAGGACACCGTCGACCAGGCCGCGGGCCGCGGCCACCCGACAGCCCTGCGCCACCAGGGCGCGCTGCTCGTCGAGGGAGGTCATGTCGGCGCGCCCAGCCCGAATCCGCCGTCGGGGCGGACGATTTCGCCGGTGATCCCGCGGGCCCGGTCGGAGGCCAGGAACACGAAACTCCAGGCGTGGTCGGCCCCGGTGAGCGCGACGTTCAGCGGCGTGCGCGCGGCCAGCTCCTGCGCCCGGTTGGGGGAGTCGTCCAGGCGAACCCCCTCGAGGCCCAGGCTGGCGAGCCCGCGCAGGTCGGTGCCCAGCGTGCCGCCCGGCGCCACCGCGTTGACCCGGATCCGCGGCGCCAGCTCGTGGGCCAGGGCGGCCACCAGGCCGCGGACGGCGAACTTCGACGCCACGTACAGGGTTCCGCCGCGTCCGGGATAGAAGGACGAGGCGGACGCGGTCAGGATGATCGAGGGTCCCGTGCCGGATCGCAACCGGGGGAGCGCCGCCTTGACCGACTGCAGTTGGCTCAGCACGTTGGTGCGAAACATCTCGTCGAACGCGCCGGGGAGGTCGTCGGCGGGGATGTCGCCGATGCCCCGGTAGAAGTCGAAGATCCCGACGCAGTGAACCAGCGTGTCCAGCCCGCCGTGGGCGCCCACCGCGGCGTCGATCGCTCGTTCGTTGGCGTCGCGGGTGACCGCGTCGCCCTCCACGACCGGGACGTCGGGTGACTCCGCGCGCAGGCTCTCGCACTTCTGGTGGTCGCGTTCCAGCGCAGCGACTTTGGCGCCCTCGGCGCGGAACGCGTCGAGCACGGCCCGGCCTATCCCCGAGCCGGCGCCGACGACCAGGGCGCGCTTGCCCTCGAGCCAGCCCGTCATCGCGGGTCCTCGTCGTCCGGCAGCAGCGGGGCGTGCGGATTGCCGACCATCGCCGCCAGGGTGCGGCTGTTCTGCCGGGTCAGGGCCTCGACTTCCAGCGCGTCCAGGGTGATCCACTGCCCCGATCGCGGCGCGCTGACCAGCAGCCTCGACCCGTTGCGGGTGTCGACGCGGCGCACCACCACCTCGGTGAATTCGTTTGCGACGACGAGGGGCTCGCCGACCGCCCCGTCGAGGAGTCGCTGCAGTTGTTCGCTCACAGGAACACCGCCAGGTTCTGCATCCGGAGCACGGATTCGTCGACAAAA
Organism: Mycobacterium sp. E2497; assembly: GCF_001668695.1. Lineage (NCBI taxonomy): Bacteria > Bacillati > Actinomycetota > Actinomycetes > Mycobacteriales > Mycobacteriaceae > Mycobacterium > Mycobacterium sp. E2497. Next base: position 63,241 of record NZ_LZKD01000178.1, on the reverse strand, counting down.
ATGTTGCGGCGGGCCAGCTTCCAGCCGTCGTCACACCGGCGCAGCAGGTCCTCGCGGCCGCACGACAGCAACGCGCTTTCGTTCACGTCACCCCGGCTGCGGAACAGCAGCTCGGCCGATTCGACCACCAGGTGCGCGGGGTCGTCGCCTTCGAAGGTGCGCACGTTGCTGACGAAGTGCCGCAGCCGCGACGGCGGATCCTCGGCCCAGGCGTGTTCGGTACCCATCCGGGCGACCCGCTGGCTCAGCGAATACTTGTCCTCGTCGAAGTGCGCCATTCCCGGTGAGGCGTCGAACCCGGCGCCGCGCGCGGTGGTCACCCGCACCGGCATCACGTAGCGGACGTCGTCGCTCAGCGTGTCCAGCCACTCCTCGTACCGCTGGGCGTCCAGCAGGTAGGCCTCGTCGACCAGGAACTGGTGGGCCTGCAGATGCCGAATGTCATGAAACGGCAACGCCTTTCTCATGCGCCTACCCCCTGCAGGTAGTCGGCCCACATGCTCAGCAGCGCGCGCTGGTTGTGCTCGTTGTAGCCGACCTGCGCCCGCCCCGGCCCGTGGAATGCCTCGGCGGTCAGTGGCTCGACCACCGGGCTGCCGTCGGGCAGCAGGCCCATCCGGCTGTTCAGCAGCAGCCGCCGCGCCATGGCACCGCCCGCGGTGGTGGTCAGCGACACCCAGTTCTCCACGTCGTCCTGCTCGAACATGCCGGTCGAACCGAAGCACATCAGATACGCCTTGTACGAATCCTGTTTGTACTGCGGGGGAGCGGCGGAGTCCACCGCGAACCACGAGCAGACCTCGGTCTCGTTCTCGCTGATCGGCTGCCACAGCCGGATCGAGATGAAGGGCAGGGTTTCATCGTGCTGACCGTCCCGCACCTTGGGCCAGTTGTGCACGAAGCTCAGATTGGGAAAGCAGGTGGCGGCCGAGATCATGAAGCCGTCCTCGCCGACCAAGCGCTGCTGTCGCGCCGTCCACACGTCCTTGATCCGGGCGATCATGTCGTCGGGATAGCCGACGTAGCGCATGCGCTCGTCGAAACCGCCCGGCGGCAGCTTGTAGGTGGTGCCGCCGCCCCGGTGCGCCCAGTAGGTCGCGCCGTCCTTGCGTTTCTGCGCTTTCGGCTCGCGAAACAGGCCGATGTCGACGATCGACGCATGGGTGTGCGGCGTGTGGTACATGTCGCCGGCGAAGTTCTCGGCGCCGATCTTCCAGTTGGCCCTGATGCGCCAGCGCTGCGGCCCCCGCACCTCGAGGCCGCCGGCGCTCTGCTTGGTGTAGAAGTCCAGATAGAACCGGAAGTCGCCGAGGAAGTCTTCGAGCGGTTCGGCTGCCGCGTCCATGCTGATGAACAGCAGACCGTTATAGCTCGCGAATTTCGGTGCGGGCAAAAGGGTTTGAGTATCCTTGGCGAACCCGTCCTCGCCGCCGTAGGCCTCCCGGTGGAACGGCAGGCCGGTGAGTCGGCCGTCGTTGCGGTAGGTCCAACCGTGGTAGGGGCAGCGGAAGTTGGTGGCGTTGCCCATCTCCGCGCGGCACACCTGCATGCCACGGTGCAGGCACATATTGAACAAGGCGCGCAATCGCCCGGTCGAGTCGCGGGTGATGATGAAGGAATCGTCGAGGACGCGGCGCACCACGTAGTCGCCGTCCTGCGGGATCTCGGACTCGTGCGCCACGAACGTCCACGCCCGGCCGAACAGTCGCTCCTTCTCCAGCGCGAACAGCTCGGCGTCGTTGTAGATGTGCGCGGGGATCATGCCGTCGCGGACGCTGGCGAAAACGGGGTCGAGAAGGCCGTCGCGGGCGGCGCGATGGACTGCCACGGCACCCCCGTCCCACGCTGTCATGTCTGCTGTGCAGAGATATCTTCCGCTAAGTAGAATCCCGCATTCACCCGCCCCCGGTCAATCGGGCGTTCCCGGGTGTCTCACCGGCGAGGATTCTCGGCCAGCTTTCTACAAGAAGGCTTTGTGGTAATTCACAGGTTGCTGACAATCATGTGGCCACGAGGCCGGGATACGGTGGTCACGTCGGCGCCACTGTCCATGTGAGCGCGCGGTAACCAAGGGGTAAAGGGTTTGATTTTGCGTGCGCTGCGACCAATTTGCGGCGCAGGTGAGGAAGGGCTGGTGCCATGGCCGCTCGGTCACTGGATGGTCGATTGCAAAAGCTCGGATCGCGAGTGGTGTCCGCCATCGGGCGTCAAGAGTGGCTGGATCGGCCGAGTTATCGGTTCGAGCACTTGTTGAGCTTCGCCTTCAACGGCCTCGGCGGCGCCCGCAACACCGTCACCAACGCGTTGCACGGAGTGTGGCTCGGCCACCCCGTGCACCCGCCGCTGGCGTCGCTGACGAGCGGCGCGTTGGGTACCACCGTCGCGCTCGACGCGCTCAGCCTGCTGCCGGGCCAACCCGCCACCGAGGTGCGCGACGCCTCGAAGTTCGCGTCCCGCGCGCTCGGCGTGGGGATCCTGGCCAGCATCGGTTCGGCCGTCACCGGCGTCACCGATTGGCAGCACACCCATGAGGCCGACCGCCGGGTGGGCGCCGTGCACGGTCTGGTGAACCTGGCCGCCACCGCGCTCTACGCGCAGTCGTGGTGGGATCGCCGCCGCGGCCGCCACGGCCGCGGAATCGCCCTCACCGCACTGGGTTACGGCATCACCGTCGCGGGCAGCTACCTGGGCGGCGCGTTGGTGTTCGAATCCGGCATCGGCATCGACCAGTCCGGCGCGCGGCTGCGCACCACGGAATGGAAGCCCGTGCTGCCCGCGAGCTCGCTGAACGGCAAGCCGGTGCGTGTCGAGGTCGACGGGGTGGGGCTGGTGGTCTGCCAGACCAGGCCGGGGGAGGTCGCGGCGTTCGGGGAGCTGTGTCCGCACCTGGCGGCCCCCATGGCCGACGGCTGGATCGACCGGGGGCGGCTCGTATGCCCTTGGCACGGTTCATGGTTCGCGGCCGAGTCGGGCGAAGTGCTGCGTGGCCCGGCGGCGGCGCCGCTGCCGTGCTATCAGGCGAGGTTGGTCGACGGAATGGTCGAGGTCCGGTCGGAACCCGAGCCCGGGCTCGGCGCAGCGGTGGGAATCGGAGAAGGGGAAGGCAAATGAACGCCTACGACGTGCTCAAAGAACACCACATCGTGATCAAGGGCCTGGGCCGCAAGGTCAGCGAGGCGCCGGTGAACAGCGAGGAGCGGCATGCCCTCTTCGACGACATGCTGATCGAACTCGACATCCACTTCCGCATCGAGGACGACCTGTACTACCCGGCCCTCAAGGACGCCACCAAACTGATCGCGGTGGCCCACGCCGAGCACCGCCAGGTGATCGACCAGCTTTCCGTGCTGCTCAAGACGCCGCAGAGCGCGCCGGGTTATGAGGACGAATGGAACTCCTTCAAGACGGTGCTGGAGGCCCACGCCGACGAAGAGGAGCGCGACATGATTCCGGCGCCCCCCGAGGTGAAGATCACCGACGCCGAACTCGAAGAGCTCGGCAACAAGATGGCCGCCAAGATGGAGCAGTACCGCGGGTCCGCCCTGTACAAGATGCGCACCAAGGGGCGGGCGGCGCTGGTGCGCTCGCTCTGACGGCGATCGCGCCGCTGATATGCGCGGCGTGCGCGGCCATCGAGAGTAGCGTCACGGCTCATGACCGCCGAGTGCGTCGCGTCTCAGGCTGACATCACGGCCGAGATCGCCGCCATCGCAGCCCAATACCGGGGGGCCGAAGCGCAGCCCCGGCTCGATTACCCGCCCTACCGCGGCACCGTGCTGCGCCATCCCACCCGCGCGCTGGTGGCGGTCGATCCCGAAGACATCGAACGCTGGGCACCGTGCTTCGGCCACCGCGACGTCGACCCGCTCGAGGCCGACCTGACGGCCGGCCATCCGGGCCAACCTCTGGGCGAACGGATCATCGTCGCCGGGCGGGTGCTCGACGGATCGGGCAAACCGGTCGCCGGACAGCTTCTCGAGGTCTGGCAAGCCAACGCGGGCGGCCGCTATCGCCACCAGCGCGACCAGCACCCCGCCCCGCTCGACCCCAACTTCACCGGGGCGGGCCGGTGCCTGACGGGGCCGGACGGCTCGTACCGCTTCGTCACCATCAAGCCCGGGCCGTACCCGTGGCGCAACCACCGCAACGCGTGGCGTCCCGCGCACGTCCACTTCTCCGTCTTCGGGACCGCGTTCACCCAGCGCCTGGTCACCCAGATGTACTTCCCGGGCGACCCGATGTTCGACCTGGACCCCATCTTTCAATCGGTGCTCGACCCCGCCGCGCGTCGACGGCTGATCGCCCGCTACGACCACGACCTCACCGAGCCCGAGTACGCGACCGGGTATCGCTGGGACATCGTGCTGGCCGGCGCGCGGAGAACGCCCGTCGAGGACGACGATGGCTGAATCCTGCTGCACCCCAGGACAAACGGTCGGACCGTTCCTCGACCTCGGCTTGCCCTATCCCGGCGATCGCGCGCTGGTGGGCGAGGGCCATCCGCGCGCCATCCGGCTGCGGGGCACCGTCTACGACGGCGCGGGCGAGGGTGTACCGGACGCGCTGGTCGAGCTGTGGCAGCCCGACGGCGCGGGGCGCGTCATCCAGCAGCCCGGTTCACTGCGCCGCGATACCGCCACGTTCACGGGATGGGGTCGGTGCGCGACCGACGCCGCCGGTGCCTACCGCTTCACCACCGTGACGCCCGGCTCGCCCGACGCCGCCCGGCCGCCGTTCTTCGCCCTCACCGTGTTCGCGCGGGGCCTGTTGGACTGCCTGTACACCCGCGCATACCTGCCCGACGGTGGCCTGGGCGCCGACCCGCTGCTGGCGGGCCTGGACGCCGAGCGCCGCGCCACCCTGCTGTGCGTCGCCGAAAACGAGTGCCCCGGCTACCGTTTCGACATCCGCCTGCAGGGGCCGGGCGAGACCGTGTTCCTGGCCTACCGGGGCGGTCGGCGATGACCAACCTGCTGTGGCCCGGAGACCATCGGGCCGGAGAGCACATGACGGATCGGGCCCTGCTGGAATCCATGGTCGCGGTGGAATCCGCCTGGCTGGACGCCCTGTCCGCCGCGGGCCTGGCCCCACCCGAGTGCGCCGGAGCCGACCTGCCAATGCTATTGACGCCCAACGATTGTGAGGCCCTGGCGGTTGGCGCCGAGGGTGGCGGCAACCCGATGATCGGCCTCGTCGGCCTGCTGCGGGAGCGCGCCGCGCCGGCCGTGGCGCCGTGGATCCATCGCGGGCTCACCAGTCAGGACGTGCTGGACACCGGCCTGATGCTCGGCGTGCGCGAGGTCGTGGGGGAGCTGGCCGCACAACTGAAGGGTCAGATCTCGACGCTGACCGAGCTGGCCACCCTGCACCGGGTGACGCCCATGGTGGCACGCACCCTCACCCAGCACGCGGCGCCCACCACGTTCGGGGCGAAGGTGGCCGGCTGGCTGAACGGTGCCGTCGATGCCTTCGAGGGGTTGGCCGCGGTGGTCTGCCCCGTCCAGATCGGCGGGGCGGCCGGCACCTTGGCCGCCGGCACCGAGCTGGCGGCGCTGCTCACCGGCGCCGCCGACGCAGCCGCGGCCTCCACCGGCCTGGTGCACAGCGTCGCAACGGATTTGGGTTTGGTTTCCCGGCCGCCGTGGCACACGACGCGCACACCGGTCACCGCGGCGGCCGACGCGTTCGTCGGCTGCACCGACTCCTGGGGCCGGATCGCCTCGGACGTCGTCACCCTGACCCGTCCGGAGATCGGCGAGCTGAGCGAGCCGGGCGCCGCAAACCGTGGGGGTTCGTCGTCCATGCCGCACAAGCGGAACCCGGTGCTGTCCATCCTCATCCGCCGGGCCGCCCTGTCCGCACCCCAGCTGGCGGCCACCCTGCACACCGCCGCGGCGCTGACCAACGACGAGCGGCCTGACGGCGCCTGGCACGCCGAATGGGACGCCCTGCGCACTCTGGCCCGGCGCAGCCTCGTCGCCGGATCCCAATGCGGCGAACTGCTGGCGGGGCTGACGGTGCACGCCGACCGGATGTCCGACAACCTCGACGCGGCAGACGTTTCGGGGGAACAGAACGCGATCGCCGAGCTGGCGGGGAAGCCGCCGTCACCAACCTACTTCGGCGCGGTCGACCGACTGATCGACCAGAGCCTCGACCGCGCCCGGGGGGCCCTCGCTCAGCGCTGGTAGATGCTGGCCAGCCAGATGTGCAGCAAGGTTTCGACCGCCCTGTCCTCCGGCATCGCCTCGTCCTCGGCGGTGAACGTCGCGGCCATCACCCGCTCGCTCAACATGTTCAGTGCGACCGACAGCTGCTCGGCCGGGATGGTGTCGGGCGCTGCGCCCCGACCGCGCTCGGCCTTGATGGCCGCCGTGGTCAGCGAGATCCACCGCTGCATGAGCGCCGACCACAACTGGCGCACCTCGGGGTTGGTCGCCTTCGCCGCGGCGCCCGCCACGGCGACCGCCGGGTGAGAGCCCGACACCTCGAAGAACGCCTCGATGCGCGCCCGCCACAGCTCCGCGGGGTCGCCGGACGATATCCCGCCGAGATTCCTCAGTGCCGCATGCGCCTTGCCGTTCATCTGGTCGAGCAGCGACAGCAGCACCGCGTTCTTCGATCGGAAATAGAAGTAGAAGGTGGGGCGCGAAATCCCGGCGCCTTTTGCTAGGTCGTCCACGGAAAAGTCGGCCAGCGGTCGCTCCTGCAGCAGGCGCTCGGCCGTGGCCAGGATCGCCTGTTCGCGGTCGTCGCCCGAATGGGGCGACGACCGGCGGCCCCGCGAGGCATGCAGGTACTTGGTCTGTGTCGGGACGTCGGACACGCCCGTTACTGTTGGGCACGTCGATATACACGAACGAAACTGTCGATTAAGCCCAGCAATAATGTCGATTAAGTCGGCGCATTCTTCGTGCGCGTCCGCGCATTTGCTGATCTGCCTTCAACGCGCCCGGCCGGGCGTGGCGTGGCCGACGAACGGCCCGGCGATTCGGGACTTCCGCCCCTACTCGGGCACAGGCACGAAGTGGTCGCATCAATAGCGCCGAGGAAACGCTCGGCAACCCGAGGAGATCTGGCGATGACGAACACCGACGACGGCACCAAGCAATGCCACATCGACGTGCTGGTCGAAGAGCGCGACGAACGGACGCGGGCCAAGGCACGACTGTCGTGGGCGGGCAAGACGCTCGTGGGCACCGGCCTGGCGCGACTCGATCCGGCCGACCCGCCGGTGGCCGCCATCGGCGACGAGCTGGCCATCGCCCGCGCGCTGTCCGATCTGGCGAACCAGCTGTTCGCCGCGACATCCACCGACATCCAGGCCAGTACGCACGAGCCCGTCACGGGCCTGCATCACTGAGCGACACGACGGAGAACGAAAGCCATCATGAGACAACGCCCCGATCTGCCGGCCGCATTCGAGGTGCGGGTGACGACGCACGGTCAGCTGCCCGATGCCGAGGACTACGCACGCACGAAGATCGGCGAGCTCAGCCACCTCACCCACGAACCGGTGCTGGACGCCCACGTCAGGCTGAGCGAGCACGGTGACCCCGCCGTGGCTCGCCGCGTCATCGCTCAGGCGAACCTCGACGTCAACGGCCGGCCGGTGCGTGCGCAGGTCGAAGGCACCACCGAGCGGGAGGCGATCGATCGGCTCGAGGCGCGGCTACGCCGCCAGCTGGAGCGCGCCGCCGAGCACTGGGAGGCCAAACGGGCCGGTGTGCCCCGCCGCGGTCCGCATGAATGGCGGCACGAGAGCGAGCCGACGCACCGGCCGGAGTACTTCCCGCGGCCGGAAGACGAACGCCGAATCATGCGGCACAAGTCATACAGCCTGCCGACCTGCACGGTGGAAGAAGCTGCGCACGAGATGGAACAGCTCGACTACGACTTCCACCTCTTCACCGAGCAGGGCACCCGCCAAGACAGCGTCCTGTATCGCGGCGGGCCGACGGAATACCGCCTGGCACAGGTCAATCCGGCCGCCGGCGAGCTGGCGCCGTCCCGTCTGCCGCTGACCGTCAGCCCGCAGCCCGCCCCGCGGCTCGACGTCGAGCAAGCCATCGAGCGGATCGGGTTGCTCGGCCTGCCCTTCCTGTTCTTCGTCGACACCGCCCGCGACCGTGGCAGCGTGCTGTATCACCGCTACGACGGGCACTACGGCCTGATCACACCGGCAGGCTGAACACCGATAGACCAACTGAATCCGCGGCGGTCCCGGCATCCCCCCGTCCGGGACCGCCGCCCCAAACCCTCACAGGCGTGCAAACGGAAATGCTCCGTGCAAACGGAAATCCTCAGGGGTGCAAACGGATTCAGTGTTCCAGCTGCGCGAGGTGCTCGGTGAACCAGTCGCGCGCGAGCACAGCCACTTGCGCCAGGGCGCCCGTTTCCTCGAAGAGGTGGGTGGCGCCCGGCACCACAGCGACCTCACACTCGACCGGGATCTTCGATTGGGCCTGCCGGTTGAGCGCCAGCACCATCTCGTCGCGTCCGCCCACGATCAACAACGTCGGGGCGTCAACGTGGCTCAGCGCGTCCCCGGCCAGATCCGGCCGGCCGCCGCGCGAGACGACCGCGGCGACCTTGACCCCGGGATGGGCGGCGGCGCTCAGCGCCGCGCCCGCCCCGGTGCTGGCGCCGAAGTAGCCGACCGGCAATGCGGCGGTGTCGGGCTGCCCCGCCAGCCAGCCCGTCACGTCCACCAGGCGACCCGCGAGCAGCGCGATGTCGAATACATTGGCGCGGTTGCGTTCTTCCGCCGGGGTGAGCAGGTCGAAGAGCACGGTGGCGAAGCCGGCGTTGTTGAGCACCTCGGCGACAAAGCGATTGCGCGGACTGTGCCTGCTGCTGCCGCTGCCGTGGGCGAATACCACGACACCCTTGGGGCGCTCGGGAATGGTCAGGTGCCCGGCCACCGCAACGGGTCCCGTCGGCACCCAGATCTCCTCGTCGCGCAGCGGCGGATCATCGGTGTCGGCGGCGACCACCCCGAAATCGTCTCGCGCGCTTTCGAGCAGGGCGACCACCTCGTCATCCGAGGTCTGAGGGAAGTGCCGGTATCCCTGGCCGACGGCCAGATACGGCACCGGCGTCTCCAGGCACACCACCTCGTCGGCGTATTGAGCGAACTGCCGGGCGGTCTCCGCCGCCGCGATGGGAACGGCCAACACCACCCTGCTGGCCCCCTCGGCCCGGGCCACCTGGCAGGCGGCCTGTGCGGTGGCGCCGGTCGCGATGCCGTCGTCGACGATCAGCGCGATCCGGCCGACCAGCGGAACCGGTTGGTGCGCACCGCGGAAGCGTTCCGACCGGTGTTGCAGCTCGGCCAGCTCCTGGGCCTCGACCGCAGCCATCTCCTGGTGGGTGAGCCGGGCCTCGCGAACCACGGCGTCGCTGAATACCCGAACTCCGCCGTCGCCGACCGCGCCGAACGCGAGTTCGCGGTGGTAGGGCACTCCGAGCTTGCGCACCAACAGCACGTCGAGGGGGGCGTGCAGCGCCTTGGCGACCTCGAAGGCCACCGGAACCCCGCCGCGCGGCAGGCCGAGCACCACAACGTCCTGCCCGCGCAGATATCCCATCCGCGAGGCCAATTGGCGTCCCGCGTCGGCCCGGTCGATGAAACGCCTCATGGTGAGCTCCCTAAGTTCGGCGACCCGCGACTCTGTCGGTCGCGGCATACCGCAGCAACGCGCCGGCGCCGGCCTCGGGCGCGATCCGGTTGCCGGCCCGCACCAGGGAGGCGCCGACCGCGATCGCGCAGAACGGCAACGCCTCGTCGGCCCTGGCCACCCGTTTCACCGGTTCACCCAGCTCGGACAGCGCATCGGCATCGGGAGCGATCGTGGTCAGCGCCTGGCCGGTAACCACCGTGGCGTCGCCCAGGTCGCCGACGAGCAGCGTGTCGACGTTCCCGTCGCGCAGCACCGCGCACACGGCGGCCAGGCCGTCGACCGACAGCCCGGAGTGGCGTCCCTGTTCGGCTTCGAATCGTTCGGCGGCGCCGGCCATTTCGGCGCTTCGACGGCGTTCGAACTCGGCGGCGGTCAGTTCGCGGATTTCGTTCTCGTCGATACCGGTCTTGCGGGCGGCGGCGTGCAGCTGCACGACCCGGACGGCCACCCGCTCCGGCAGCTCGACCGTCACGTCCGCGAGCGAACGCACCTGCCCGCTGAGGAACACCACCTCGGGGTCCGCCTCGTCCACCAGCCGGGTGAGCTCGTCGGCGACCGCACGGCAGTTCATCCGGATCGCCTCCTCGGTGGTGTGCTGGAGGTCGCCATACCCGTTCCAGCCGGCCGTGACCGGCTTATGCACCGGGTAGCCGCCACCGTCGACAGTCTTCGAGGTGACGGCACCGCCCTGAAAGAGGCTGATGTCCGCCCCGGTGTGATCGACCGCGGCGAACACGTACGTCGGGTGCTGCACCTGCATACCGATCAACGGCACGACATACGGGTAATCGGAGAGGCGCACCACCGTGGCCGCCGGTGGGGCGATCAGCGGCTCGTCGACCAGCACCTGATCGCCCGTCGCGATCACGGCGCGGCCCCGCCGACCGACGGCGGGCCGATGATGCAGCACGGCCTGCTCGAGCAGGCCCAGGACGTTCGTGCCCGCGCCCATGTCCTCGAGTTGCCTGCGGATGTCGCCCCACTTCACTTCGAGCTGCTCGGCGGCGTCCAAGGTGTCGTGCGAGTCGTCGAAGTACACCGACACGAACGGGCCCTGCGCCTTCGCCAGCCCCTTAAGGCGATCTGCGTGCATGCCATCCCTCCACTGCTTGCGTCGTCTTTTGCTGTTCACCCGACCGTATGGAGCACGACAGTGACGACACGAGGGCCGTTGGCCCCTGGCTGCGGGTCTAAGGTCCCAGACCTTGCGCGGCCGCGACGCCTGGCGCCGCTTCCCGGACCGAAGCGGTCGTTTCGATGACTTTCTTCCCTACTTCCTCGCCGCCGGCTTGCCAACGATGGGACGGGTGGAACGACGAACCGGGGGATCCGTCATCGCACAGGTGACATTCGACGACCGGCTGCACGACCTCACCGCCAATCCCGGCAACTCGGTTGGCTACGCGGCGCTGAGCGACTCGGTGGCATTCATCAGCAGCCAGCACGAGGTCTCGTGCGCGATCCCGGTCGGGGCGCATCCCAGGGCGCTGACGATGGGCGCCGACGGCAGCCGGCTGTACACCGTCAACCACGGCGGCTCGATCTCGGTGATCGACATATCCGACCACCGCGTCGGTGTCATTCCCGGCGCGTGCTGCGTGCAGCAGGTCGACACACCGGATGGGGCGGTGGTCTACGCGGCCGGCAATGCCGCGAATCGAGGGCTGGTGTGGGCGCTCGGCGAGGGCGCCGCCATCGGCGGCGCCGTGGCCGCGTTCGACGGCCGCGTCGTCACCGGCCTGGTGGCCGACGCCGAACGCCAACGCCTGTACGTGGGGCTGTGCCGACCCAGCGATCACCACCGCCAATACGACGCCGGTTCGCTCGCGGTCATCGACACCGCAACGGATGCGGTGATCCACACGGTTGACCTGATCGGCGCGCCCGACATGATCACCATCGGCGGGTCGCTGCTGTGCGCGACACATTATGACCATTGCCGTGTCTCGGCAATCGATCTCGTGTCCTTCGACGTCAGGTCAATCAACCTGGGAGACAAGCCGATCGAGGCGCAAATCACGCCGGATGGCTTGCGGGCGTTTGTGGTGAACAGCGGTTCGTTGTCGGTGATCGACACGGTCGCCGGCGAAGCGGAGCGAATGCCGGCCGGGGACCTGCCGCGCTGTGTGCGGATCAGCCCGAGCGGCAAATACGCCTATGTGAGCAACTTCGGCGGGCGCAGCGTGTCGATCGTCGACACCATCGCCCAATGCGTAACGGACACCATCGATTTCGACGGTCATCCCGAAGCGCTGGCGGTGAGCGCGGACGGCGAACGGCTCTACGTCGGCGACTACTGGTCGGGAACCGTCACCGTCGTCTCGGTCCAGCCGTAGCTTTACCAAGAACGGTAGAGGCGCCGTTCACCCGTACAGGGCGTCCAGGGGGTCGGCGAACTTTTCGATGACCACCTTGCGCTTGAGCTTCATGCTGGGCGTCAGATCGCCCGACTCCACGGTGAATTCGCGGTCGGCGATGGTGAACTTCTTGATCTGCTCCCAGCGATTCAGCTCGGCGTTCAAGGCGTCGATGTAGCCGGCGATCAGCTCCTGGGTCTTGTCGTCATGCGCGATCTCGGCGAACGACTTACCCGCCAGACCGTTCTTGTCGGCCCAGTCGGTGATGGCCTCGGTGTCGAGGCTGACCAGAGCGACACAGTATGGCTTGCCCTCGCCGTAGACGACGATCTCGCTCACGTACGGGCAAGAGCCTTTGAACCGCGCATCGATCGCCGACGGCGCCACGTACTTGCCTTGCGAGGTCTTGAACATGTCCTTCTTGCGGTCGGTGATCCGCAGGAACCCGTCGGCGTCGATCTGCCCGATGTCGCCGGTGTGGAACCAGCCGTCCCCGTCGAGCGCCTCGGCCGTGGCGTCCGGCAGGCCGTGGTAGGCGGTCATCAGACCGGGCCCCTTGAGCAAGATCTCGCCGTCGTCGGCGATCTTGACGTCGGTGGCCGGGAAGGGCCGGCCGACGGTCCCGAACCGGTATGCGTTGGGGCGGTTGATGAACGATGCGGCCGCCGTCTCGGTCAGCCCGTAGCCTTCGAGCACGATGATGCCCACCGCGTCGAACCATTGCGCGACGTCGCGGTCGAGGGCCGCGGCCGCGGAGACGAAGAACCGCAGGCGCCCGCCGAACCGTTCCCGGATCGTGGAGAGCACCAGCCGGTCGGCGACCTTGTAGGACAGCGACGACGCCAGCGAGGGAGCCTTGCCGGCCTGCCGGGCTTTCGACACCTTCAGGCCGACCCCGATCGCCCAATCGAAGACCATCTTCTTGAGCCTGCCCTGCTCGGCGGCCATGTCCTGGATGCGGGCGTGCGCCTTCTCGAAGATGCGCGGCGCCGCGCCCATAATGGTCGGGCGCAGGGCCGCGAGGTTATCGATGATCCTCTCGACCCGGCCGTCGATGGCCGTGGGGAAACCGATCTGCAGGGGCAACGCCAGCATCACCTTGCCGAACGCGTGCGCCAGCGGCAGCCAGAGGAAATTCAGGTCGTCGGGGCCCAGGATGTCCAGCGAATCGATGGCCGCCGCGGTGTACGTCCACGCCCCGTGCGTCAACCGCACACCCTTGGGCCGCCCGGTGGTGCCGGAGGTGTAGATGAGGCTGGCCAGCTGTTGGGGGCCGACGGCGGCGATCCGCTGGTTGACGGCGTCGGGTGAATCGGCAAGCAGTTGCTTGCCCAACAGATCCAGGTCGGAAAGGGAGATCACCCAGTCGCCGTCGCCGTTGCCGTCGATCATGACGACCTTGCGCACATCGGGCAGTTCGGCGCGGTGCTCGAGCAGCTTGTCCAGCTGAGTTTGGTTCTCGGCGACCACCACCCGGCTGCCGGAGTTGGCGACGATGTAGGCGACATCGCCGGCGTTGGTCGTCGGGTAGACCGTGGTGGTCGCGGCGCCCGCGCACATGATCGCGAAGTCGACGAGCACCCACTCGTAACGGGTCGCGCACGCGAGCGCGACCCGATCCTCGTGCTCGATTCCCAGCGAGATCAGGCCCGCGGCGAGATTATTGACGCGCTCGCCGACCTGCTGCCAGGTCACGCTTGCCCAGGTGTGGTCTTGTGGGTAGCGAAAGGCCTCCGCGTGCGGGGTGGCGGCGACGCGGTTGACGAACATCTGTGCCACCGACGGCGCGCGGTTCTCGATCTTGCGGAAATCGGGCCTCTCCGTTGAGGCGAGTGATGCTTTCATAGCTCGAATCCATTGTTGCCGAACGGGAACCGGTGGCGTGCTGCACCGGCATATGATTCGATCCTGCGGAGGGTGGCGGTCCGGCGATAGAGACGAAAGTCACGTGGAAGGTCGGCAAACGTCCCCGGGGACCGCGTCCGACCGGCGGCGGTTGTCAGTCCGTCGGGGCTATCTCGATGGACAGGCACTCGCCCAGGGCGTGTGCCGCGGACCAGTCGCCGCCTCGAACGGCGCGCTCGAGGTCGTCGACCAAGGGGCTGTGGGCACCGAGTTCGGCCAGCCAGGCGGACACGGTTTCGGGAATCTGATTGGCGGGCACGCGGGCGACATGTCCCTCGTGGAGGCGATCGGTCAGCTGATAGATCGCGGCCGTGGGCTTACGCTGAGGCCAATGCTGCCGCCACTTCGCTGTATTCATGTCCCCTCCCCATTAGCCGTAACGATCCATTCGACCAGTCCCGAAGGTCCGGCCGTAGAGGCCAAGAGCACGATTACCGAAAGGCTTTGGTCTTACTTCCGGCCTGCCGAAGTCCCAGTCCGGCAGGGTCTTTTGTCACTGCGGTCACCTACTTACTTCTCCGGCGATGGCGGTGCCGGTCGCGTACCGTACATCGCGGATGGTGCATGGCCACGTTACTCGTTTCAAGGGTCCTGGATTCCGAATTCGGCGAGATGACCGCATTAGCAATGGATTCGCAATCGGGGTGTGACTCGGGACGGAGTCTGAGGCTGACGGGTGGCCCGCTGTGATGTCTGTCAGCGCCGAGGAACTGGCGGCGCTGCCGGTGTTCGCCGATATCGAGGCGAAGGACCTCGCGGGGTTGGCTACCCTCCTCGAGCCCTTGCATGCCGCCGCCGGCGAGGTCCTGATGCGGCAGGGGGAGCCAGCGGAATCATTCGCGATCATCGCGTCCGGCTCGGTCGCCATCAGGCATGTCGGCCCGAAGGGGCGGGTGATCACCACCGAGCTGTCGTGCGCGACCGTCGTCGGCGAGATCGCTTTGCTGCGCCACGCGAGCCGGACGGCAACGGTGACCGCGCGGGAGGACGTGTCGGGCTACACCGGATACAGCGCCGCCTTCGACCTCATGCTGGCCATGCCGGTTATCGCCGAGAGGTTGCTGCGTACCGCGCGGCAGCGGCTGGCCGCTTACGTCGCCCCCATCCCGGTATCGACCAAAGACGGCGCCGCGCTCTCGTTGCGCCCCGTCCTGCCCGGTGACGCCGAGCGGTTCAAGAGCAGCGGTTCCTTCTCGCGCGAGACCCTGTACCGGCGGTACCAGGGCGGCGCCCCGACCGACGCGCGGCTGACCTATCTGTTCGAGGTCGACTATGTCGACCACTTCGTCTGGGTCGTCACCGACGGCGTGACGGGCCCGGTCGTCGCTGACGCCCGTTTCGTCCGGGATCAAGACGATCCGGCCTCGGCGGAGGTCGCGCTCACCGTGGCGGACGGCTACCAGGGCCGTGGAATCGGCACGCTGTTGCTGGGCGCACTGGCGGTCGCGGCCCGCGTCGACGGCATCAAGCGGTTCCACGCCCGCGTGCTGTCCGACAATCCGCCCGCGCGCGCGTTGGGCGACAAAGTGGACGCCCACTGGGCGCACGAGGAACCGGGCGTGGTCACCACGACGGGGGAGATCCCCCGTTTCCGCGATCTGCCCCTCGATCGCGCCATGTACCAGCAGATCGGGCAGGTGGCCCGCCAGGTGATCCATGCATTCGACTAGCGCCCCGAGTGACAAACGCCCCGCGGTTTGATGGCTTTGCGCCCTTACCGGAAAGCCGGGCACGCCCGCACCATGAGGACTGATTCGCCAGTTCGAGGATTGCAGTTCGAGGAGTCGTGCCATGGAGTCGCTCATCGGGTGCGCTTTCGGATCCCCGGCCGCTTCGTGACCAATGGCGACCCAAGACTGCGCTCCTCCGGTCCTGGCCCTGGTGCGAGGCCTCGTCGAAGAGGTTCACCCACAGGCCGCGTCGCCATCGGTGACGCTCGATAGCCCCTTCGACACACTCGGCATCGGCAGCCTGGAGCTGGCGGAATTGTTGCTGCGGGTCCAGGACAAGTTCGGGGTGGCGTTGCCGCCGCACATCCTGTCCAGTGCCGAGACGCCGCGCGACCTGGTGACGGCCCTCAATCCGGCCCTGGCGCGCGGCCGTCCTGCGGTGCGGGTGGGCCGTGGTGTCGTTTCGTTGCCGGCTACCGCGCCGCCCGCTTCGACGCCGGAGTCCGCGCAGAGCCTCAACGACATGCTCGGTTGGCACGCCGATGCCACGCCCGACCGGACCCATCTGCGCATCCTCGACGACACGGGCGACCCCCCGAACGGCTCCGACATGACCTATGGCGCCCTGCACCGGGAGGCGGCGGCCGTGGCGGCCGGGCTGATCGCACACGACGTGGCGCCGGGCGAGGCGGTCGCGATCATGTTGCCCACCTCGAGGGCGTATTTCGTGACCTTCGCCGGCGTGGTCCTCGCCGGCGCCGTGCCCGTCCCGGTCTACCCGCCGGCGCGCCCGTCCCAGCTGCCGGATCACCTGCGCCGCACCGCAGGCATCCTCAGCAACGCCCGTGCCACGCTGCTCGTCACGGTTGAAGAGGCCGTCACCCTCGGCCACCTGCTGCGCTCGAATGTCGAAAGCCTGCGTCACGTCGTCGTACCCGAATCCCTCACGCGCGCAGGCGAAGGCGCCACACGACCGCTTGCCCGGCCGCGGGCGGACGACCTCGCACTGTTGCAGTACACCTCCGGCAGCACCGGGCAGCCCAAAGGCGTCGCACTCACACACCGCAACCTGCTCGCCAACATCCGGGTGATGGGTCAGGCCGCCGGGGTGACCGGGTCGGACACGTTCGTCAGCTGGCTGCCGCTCTACCACGACATGGGCCTGATCGGTGCGTGGCTCGGTTGCATGTACTTCGGTGTGCCGCTGGTGGTGATGAGCCCGCAGGCGTTCCTGATCCGCCCGTCGCGATGGCTGTGGGCGATTCATGCCAACCGCGCCACCATGTCGGCCGGACCCAATTTCGCCTACGAACTGTGTCTGTCGAAGATCCGCGACGACGAGATCGAGGGACTGGACCTCAGCAGCTGGCGGTTGGCCTATAACGGTGCCGAACCGGTGAGCGCCGACACCATCGAGCGCTTCGGTGATCGCTTCGCCCCGTATGGATTTCGCCGGGAAGCGATGACCCCGGTGTATGGGCTGGCGGAGTCGTCGGTGGGACTGGCGTTTCCGCCGCCCGGCCGCGGTCCGGTGATCGACCGCATCCGCCGAGACACCTTTGCAAGGTCCGGGCGGGCCGAGCCCGCCAGGCCCGGGGAGCGGGACCGACGATTCGTCGCCTGCGGCCGGCCGCTGCCGGGACATGAAATCCGCATCGTCGACGCCGCCGGCAACGAGTTGAGCGACCGCCGCGAAGGCCGCATCGAGTTTCGCGGGCCGTCGGCGACAGCAGGCTACTTCAACAACCCGGCGGCGACGCGCGCACTGTTCCACGACGGCTGGCTCGACACCGGCGATCTGGGGTACACCGTCGAGGCCGACGTCTACGTGACCGGCCGGATCAAGGACATGATCATCCGGGCCGGGCGCAACCTGCACCCCGCGGAACTGGAAGAAGCGGTGGGCGGCATCAAAGGTGTCCGCAAGGGCTGTGTCGCGGTGTTCGCCTCTCCCGATCCCTCCGGCGGCCCCGAGCGGCTCGTCGTCATGGCCGAGACGCGAGCGCTGCGGGACGACGCACGCGCGGCACTACGCTCCGAAATCGCAGCCACCACAGTCGATCTGCTCGGGGTAGCGCCCGACGATGTGGTGCT
Source organism: Mycobacterium sp. E2497 (assembly GCF_001668695.1). Classification (NCBI taxonomy): domain Bacteria; kingdom Bacillati; phylum Actinomycetota; class Actinomycetes; order Mycobacteriales; family Mycobacteriaceae; genus Mycobacterium; species Mycobacterium sp. E2497. The sequence goes on along the minus strand of NZ_LZKD01000178.1, from coordinate 45,532 downwards.
GGCGCCGCCGCGCACGGTGTTGAAGACATCCAGCGGCAAGATCCGCCGGTCCGCCAGCCGGGCCATCTACCAGGCCGGCAAGATCGGCGCGCGACCGCGCGCGCTGTGGTGGGAACTGGCCCGGCTCCGCCTGCGCGGCGCGGCACCGTCGCTGCGCCGCACCCGGCGCGCCGGGGCGGATCTGGCCTTCGCCGGCTACGCGTGGGCGGTGTACACCATGCTGGGGTTGTCGGTCGCCGTCTTGGTGCTGCTGCTCCCACGCGCGCGGTGGCGGTGGCAGGTGGCGCGGGCGGCGGTCCGGCTGCTGGCCCGTCTCACGGGAACCGCGATCACCGTGCACGGCCTTGACCACCTTCCCCCGGACGCGTCAATCGCGGTGGCCAACCACCCCAGCTGGATCGATCCGTTGGCGCTGGCCTGCGTCATGCCGCAATCGTTTCGCTTCGTCGCCGCCGAAGTCCTTGAGCATCAAGGGATCAACGGATTCGTACTGAGGCGGCTGGGTCACCAGTTCGTCGAGCGCCACGAGCGCGAACACGGTGTGGCGGACGCCGACCGGCTGGCCGGGCTGGTGCGTGCCGGCCAGTCGCTCGTCATCTTCCCCGAAGGCCGCCTGGCCCGCGCGCCCGGCCTGCGGCCGTTTCACATGGGTGCCTTCGTGGTGGCCGCCCGGACCGGGGTGGCCGTCACCCCGGTGGGGATTCGCGGGACGCGGACCATCCTGCGTCCAGAACACCACTTCCCGCGACATGGGGCCATCGACATCACCGTCGGTGAGCCCATCAGGCCCTCAGGCAACAGCTGGACCGCGGCGGTCGAACTGCAGCGTGCCGCGCGAGAAGCCATCCTGCTGCTGTCCGGGGAGCCGGACGTCGAATGAGCGGGCAGCCCGTGCGGGCGAGGTTCAGTCGTCGCGCTTGCTGACGGCCTGACCGGCGCTTCGGACCACGTTCCGGAAGAACTTGATGCGCGTTGCGGACCGCCTCGATGCTTGCTTGCGGTTGTTTTGACACGAGTGACGGAAGGCCCTTCGCGCCCGGTCAGGGGGCTCCGGGCCGGGGCGCCGGCCCTCGGCTTGACGGCCAAGGACTTTCGCGGCCGTGACCGGGCCGTAAGTCCCTAACACGCCGATTTGCGCGCCTGCTAACTTGCCACCATGGCGGTATCGACCAACAACGGTGCTCCCCGGCGCCCGGGCCCTTTGCCTCTGACCCCGCCCGGGGGCGTCGGCCTGGGCAGCGCCGTCAAACCGTTCACCAGCACCGGTCGGTACGTCGCCGAGTCGTGGCGCGACTACCTGAGCCAGGCGCCCGACGAGCTTCCCATCGCGCGACCCACCCTCGCCCTGGCGGCGCAGGCGTTTCGCGACGAGGTCGTCCTGCTGGGCCTGAAGGCGCGACGCCCGGTCAGCCGCCCCGAAGAATTCGAGCGGATCACGAGCGAGGTGGTCGCCGGGCTGAAGTTCTACGGCGACCGCGGATGGCTCGACAACCCCAAGAGGTTTTTCGGTGCCCCGCCGCCGCTTTCGGACGTCGACGTGCGAAAGGTCAAGAAGGGCAAGCGCACCTTCTATCGCATGTCCTTCGACAGCGGGTATCTGCCCCGGCCCGGCGAGCCGGGCGCGGACCGGTGGATGGGCTACACCGCGAACAACCGCGAATACGCCCTGCTGCTTCGCCATCCGCAACCGCGGCCATGGCTGGTGTGCATCCACGGAACCGAAATGGGCCGAGCCGCTTTGGATCTCGCCCTGTTCCGGGCCTGGCGGTTGCACGAAGATCTCGGTTTGAACGTCGTCATGCCGGTCCTCCCGATGCACGGGCCCCGCGCCAGGGGCCTCCCGAAGGGCGCGGTCTTCCCCGGAGAGGACGTCCTCGACGACGTACATGCGACGGGGCAGGCGGTGTGGGACATCCGGCGGTTGCTGTCCTGGATACGCCGCCAAGAGCCCGAATCGCAGATCGGGTTGAACGGCTTGTCGCTGGGCGGCTACATCACCGCGTTGGTCGCCAGCCTCGAAACCGGGCTGACGTGCGCGATCCTCGGTGTCCCGGTCGCGGACCTGGTCGGCCTGCTCAGTCGGCACTCCGGGCTTGCCGCCGGCGATCCCCGCCGCCAGACGATCGAACTCGCCGAGCCCATCGGACGGATGACGTCACCCCTGTCACTGGCCCCGCTCGTGCCGATGCCGGGCCGGTTCATCTACGCGGGCGTCGCCGATCAGGTGGTGCACCCACGCGAGCAGGTCGTCCGCCTCTGGGAGCACTGGGGCAAACCCGAAATCGTCTGGTACCGCGGCGGGCACACCGGATTCTTCCGCGCGCGACCGGTGCAGCGGTTCGTCGAGGCGGCGTTGCAGCAGTCGGGCCTGCTGACCGGTACCGTAGACGAGCACGACCGCCCCGCCTAGCCGCGGAGGTTCGACGATGAACCCGCTGGATCCGCTCGACGCGGCGATGATGACCGCGGAGTGGGTGTCCAACCCGATGCACGTCGGTGCCGTGCTGATCCTGTCGCCGCCCGGCGACGCCGGGCCCGACTACGTCGACGAGTTGCATCGGATGACGCTGGCCGGGAACGGCTCGATCGATCCCCGGTTGCGCAAGTATCCGCACCGCGGTGTGGACACCGGTGGCATGTGGGTCTGGCGGCACATGGATCTCGTTGATATCAGCCGACATTGCCAGCGTCGCACCGTCTCCGGGGACGGTTTGTGGCGGCTGATCGGCGAGCTGGACGCACTGGGCCTCGATCGGTCACGGCCGATGTGGATGTCGTATCTGATCGACGGCCTCGACGGGGGCCGGTTCGCCTTCTACATCAAGGTGCACCACACCGTCGTCGACGGTGTGGCCGGATTCCGGATGATCACCGATGCGCTCAGCGACGACCCGGACCGGCGCTCGATGGCACCGTTTTATGCCGACTCCTGTGGCGAGCCCGCGGGGTCGTCGCCGGAGTCGGGCGGGCTGATCTCCCGGTTGTTGTCGCCGCTACGGTCGCTCACCGGCGCCGCCGTGTCGGGGGCGGGGCTGGTCGGGCGGGTGGCCACCGGCGAGATCGCCACCGTGCTGGACGCCCTGGTCGGGCACACCACCGCGCTGCCCCTCGGGGCGCCCTACACCCGGTTCAACGCCCGCCTGGGCCCCGAGCGCGCGGTGGCCGCGGGCAGCTGGGCAAACGATCGCATCAACGCCGTGCGGCAGGCGGCCGGCGTGACCGTCAACGACGTCCTCACCGCGATGGCCGCCGGGGTGGTGCGCCGCTGGTTGCTGGATATCGGGGAGCTGCCCAAGCGGTCACTGGTGGCCGCCTGCCCCATCACGGTGCGCGACCGTGAGGGCGAATCGCCAGACGATCGACATGGCAACAGGTTCGGGCTCTGGATGTGCCCGCTGGCCACCGATCTGGATGACCCACTGGCCCGGCTCGATGCCATTCACCGATCGATGTCGGAGGGAAAGCACTGGGTGGCTAAACGGGGAGCGGCGGCGTCACTGCTGACGAACGCCGGAAGCATCGCGACGACGGCGATCGGCCCGCTGCTGCCGTTCACGCCGAAGATCCGCACCGGATACAACCTGCCGATTTCGCACGTTCGCGGCCCGGCTGCCGAAATGTATTGGAACGGCGCGCGTATCGAGGAAATGTATCCGGTTTCGACGGTCTACGACGGCCATGGGCTCAACATCACGACGTGCTCCTACGCCGACCGGGTCGGATTCGGCTACGCCGCGGGCCGCGACGTGGTGCCCGACATCGAGACGCTGATACCCCTGACCGAGCAGTCGCTGGCTGAGTTGGAGGATGCGCTGGGCGCCGCCTGACGGCTCGGCGCCGTGACGCGTCCGGGCCACTCGTCAAAGCGGAACGGGACGAACGGCCCTAGAAGGCCACGGGCGGCCGGCCATACGTTGAGCACGGGCATCGGGAGATCGGATCTCCCGGCGCCAGCATTCGGATTGCGTTCGGCGAATACAGGTGGGCGAGGCTTTGGCGTTTTTCAAGGTGGTCGCGGTCGACCTCGACGGCACCCTCACGTCGGGCGGCAAACTGGATCCAGAGGTCCTGCGGGCGATCGACCGGGCACGCGGCGGCGGCCTGACGATCGTGGTGGTCACGGGCCGCATCGGGGCCGAATTGCACGCCGAGTTCCCTCAGTTGGCCGGCCACGTCGATGCGTTGGTGCTGGAGAACGGTGCCGTGGTGTGGTTCGACGGGGAGGCCCGGTCGCTCACGCCGGCGGTGGGTCCGGAGCTCGATGAAGCGCTCAACGATCGGGGGATCCCGTTCCGGCGGGGCGAGGTGCTGGTGGCCGTCGACGGTGAGCACGTCGCGGACGTCGCCGAGGTGATCGGTGAGCTGGGAATGGACTACCAGCTGGTCCGTAACCGGGCCGCCCTGATGGTGCTGCCGGCGGGCATCACCAAGGGCACCGGCTTGACCGCGCTCCTGGAGGCGATGAACCTGTCGCCCCACAACACCGTGGCCGTGGGCGACGCGGAGAACGATCTGTCGTTACTGGCGGTAGCCGAGGTCGGTGCGGCGGTGGCCAACGCCGTCTCGTCGCTGCGGCGATTCGCCGACGTGGTCCTGGACGAGCCGGATGGAGGCGGTGTCGCCGGACTGCTGAACAGCCCGTATCTTTCTGGGGCGGAACGATTCTGCCCGTCGCGCCACTGGCTCGAGATCGGAACGTTCGAGGACGGGACCCCCACCAGGTTGCCGGGGAGCCAGGCGCGGATCCTGGTCACCGGCCCGGCCGCGTCGGGCAAGAGCTATCTCGTCGGCCTGATGGCGGAGCGATGGGTCTCGGCCGGCTACTGCGTTCTGGTCATCGACCCCGAGGGTGATCACCTGCAGCTGCAGCAGCTCGGCCACGTGCAGGTCGTCGACGGCGGCCACCACCTCCCGGAACCCGCCGAGCTGGTCAACGCGTTGCGTCCCAACTCCGGCATGGTGGTCGATCTGTCGGGACTCGCCGAGCCGGGCAAGACCGACTACGTGCATCGGCTCCGATCGACCGCCGAGGCGCACCGCGAACGGTACGGCTACCCGCATTGGGTGGTGTACGACGAGGCCCACCTCCTCGGCATGGGGGAGGAAGCTCATTGGGCACGCCGCGGCGGCTACGTCCTGTGCTCGTTCGTCCCGGCATCGTTGCCCGCCCACGAGGCCGACAGCAGCGACGTCGTGCTGGAGCTCACCAGGTCCGACGCGGCCACGGACCTCGCCTCCCGGCGCCGCGCCACCATCCGATTCGGCTCGGGGCCACCCCGCGAGTTCACCATCGGGGAACGCCACACCAGGCACGTCCGGCACCGGCACAAATACGCCGACATCCACCTTCCGCCGGAGCGGCGGTTCTACTTCCACAACCCTGACGGCCTGCCCATCGCCCCGGCCGCGACGATGCATGACTTCACGGTCGCGTTGCGGCATCTCGACCAGCAAGCGCTCGAATACCATCTCGAACGGGGCGACTTCTCCCACTGGCTGGAAGGCACCATCGCCGACAAGGAGCTCGCGACGCGGGTGGCGGCCTGGGAGGACGACCTGGAAGCCCGTCGCGCCGCCGATCTGGAACGCATCCGCCAGCAACTGGTGGACGCCGTCGAGAAACGTTACCTGCCTTCGGAACAACGCCACTGAGCCCGGCAGGGCCTCGCGTGGCGCGACCCGCGGGAAACGATCAGCCTCGCGCCAACCGCGAGGTACGGCCCACGTGGACCATGATTCGTTCCAGGACGCTGTTGGCCAGGTCGCCGTCGTCGGCAACGCGAGACAGGCCACGGCGCCGCAGGAACGTGTCCAGGCGTCGATCGGGGGACCAGTCGGCATAAATCGGGCCGAGATACCGCGACTGCAGGAATTCCGAAGCCAGGGCGTCCACGTCAGAGTCGGTCAACAACATCGTCGGGCTATTGCCCATAGCCGTGATGCTCCTTTGTTCGGCCGCAAATCGCACCAGCAAAATTACGTCAGACGTCGCCATTATTGCGTCACGCGAAGATTGCGGATAGGGCCCAAAGTCATCACCGGAATCCGCCCGCGCAACCAGCAGGTCGGGCCCGGGCGACGCTGCCCGGGCCCGCACTTCAGCCGGCTATTTGGCGGCGACTTTGACGTGCTTCTCCTCGGGTGCGGGCTGCGAAACCGGCACGGAAACAGTCAAAATGCCCTTGTCGTAGGTGGCCTTGATGTCGTCCTCGTTGGCGTTGGACGGCAGCGACACGGTGCGGACGAACGAGCCGTAGGAGAATTCCGATCGGCCGTCGAATTCCTTCTTCTCGCTGCGCTCGGCCTTGATGGTGAGCTGACCGTCGCGGACGGTGATATCGATGTCCTTGGCCGGGTCGATGCCGGGGATCTCGGCGCGCACCTCGTAGCGGCCGTCGACCATTTCGTCTTCCAACCGCATGAGCCGGGTGTCGAACATCGAACGGAGTCCGGCAAAGGACGGGAACGCCGAAAAGAACTCGGGGAACAGCGGGTGCGGTTTTTGGGCCGCGGGCAGGCTGGTGGTCATTGTCTTCTCCTACAGATGTTGTCACTTGTGTTGTCACTTGCCTGAAACGGACACCTTCGATCCGACCACGCGAGCCGGCGCCAGGGTAGGGACGGAAGTCCTTATCCCGTTTCGGGCGACGACTTTTGGCGCGACGGGGATACTCGGGTGATGGTCGGGACAGCGCGGTCCGCACGGTGGCCGTCGAGCGTCCGGCGCCGGGACGGGCGCCTGGTGCCGTTCGACCTGGGCCGCATCGAAACGGCGATCGCCCGGGCAGCGCGCGAGGCCGGGCATCGCGACCCCGACCTGGCCGGTGCGCTCGCCAGGTCGGTAGCCGACGCCCTGGTGGGTCGGTCCCGCAGCGGTATTCCCACGGTCGAGGACATCCAGGATCTGGTCGAGGCGCAGCTGGGGGCGGCCGCCTTGGACGACGTGGCCCGCGCCTACGTCGTCTACCGCCAGCAGCATGCCGAGCTGCGCGCGACCAAAGAGCTGGTAGGCGTGCGCGATGAACTGAAATTGAGTGTGGCGGCCGTGACGGTGCTGGGCGAACGCTATCTGCGGCGAGACGACCGTGGCAGGCCCGTGGAGTCGACCGGCGAAATGATGGACCGCGTCGCGAACCATGTCGCGGCAGCCGAGGAGCGGTACCGTCGCGGGTCCTCGGCCATGTGGTCCCAACGATTTTCGGCGATGCTACGCGGCCTCGAGTTCCTGCCCAACTCGCCGACGCTCATGAACGCCGGTACCGAGCTGGGCATGCTCTCCGGCTGTTTCGTTCTCCCGGTGCAGGATTCGCTGCACTCGATCTTCTCCGCGCTCGCCCAAGGCGCGGACATCCACCAGGCCGGGGGAGGGACCGGCTACGCGTTCAGCCACCTGCGGCCCGCCGGTGACCTGGTGGCCCGCACCGGGGGCACGGCCAGCGGGCCGCTGTCGTTTCTGCGGCTTTTCGACTACGCCGCCGCGGTCATCTCGATGGGCGGTCGCCGGCGCGGCGCGTCCATGGCCGTGCTGGACGTGTCGCACCCCGACATCTACGACTTCGTCACCGCCAAATCCGGCTCGCCGAGCGAGCTCAACCAGTTCAACCTCTCGGTCGGGGTGACGGACGAGTTCTTGCGCGCCGTCGGGGCAGGCCGCAGCCACCGCCTGGTCAACCCGAGGACCGGCGCGACGGTCGCGACCGTCTCCGCTGCCGACCTGTTCACCGCGATCTGCGAGGCGGCGCACCGGTGTGGGGATCCGGGGCTGGTGTTCCTCGACACGATCAACCGCGCCAATCCCACGCCGGCGCTGGGCCGGATCGAGGCGACCAACCCGTGCGGCGAAGTCCCGCTGTTGCCCTACGAATCGTGCAACTTGGGGTCCATCAACCTGGCCCGGATGGTCACCGGCGGTGGCGTCGACTGGGACCGCCTCGCGGCGGTGGCCGAACTCGCCGTGCGCTTCCTGGACGACGTCATCGACGTCAGCCGCTTCCCGTTCCCCGAGATCGAGGCGGCCACCACGGCCACACGCAAGGTCGGGCTGGGCGTGATGGGCCTGGCCGAGATGCTGGCCGGCCTGGGGATTCCGTACGACAGCGAACGGGGCGTTCGACTGGCCGGGCGGATCGCCCGCACCATCGGCCGGGTTGCGCACGCCGCCTCGGAGCGACTGGCCGAGGAACGCGGACCGTTTCCGGCCTTCGGCGACAGCCGGTTTGCGGGGTCGGCGCCACGGCGCAACGCCCAGCTCACCTCGATCGCACCGACCGGCACGATTTCCCTGATCGCCGGCACGAGCGCGGGGATCGAGCCGATGTTCGCGATCGCCTACGTGCGTGCCGTCATCGGGCGACGGCTGCTCGAAGTGAACCCGTGCTTCGACCGCCTCGCCCGCGACCGAGGCTTCTACCATCCCGACCTCATCGCCGAGATCGCCCGGTGCGGCGGCGTGCGCGGAGACCCGCACGTGCCCCCCGAGGTGCGCGCGGCGTTCCCCACTGCGGCGGAAATCGCCCCGGAATGGCACCTGCGGATGCAGGCCGCCGTGCAGCGGCACGTCGACGCCGCGGTCTCCAAGACCGTCAATCTGCCGGCGGAGTCGACGGTCGAGGACATCCGCGCGATCTACCTGGCCGCGTGGAAGGCCAAAGTGAAAGGCATCACCGTCTACCGCTACGGCACCCGGGAAGGACAGGTGCTCAGTTACGTCGGTTCCGACCAGGCGCTGCTCGCCGCCGACGCCACGTTCAGCGGCGGTTGCCTGGGACGGCGGTGCGAGTTTTGACCGTGTCCAAAGTAGGCCGATCGGCGGCGCCAGCGAGGTCCAACGGCCCTAGTGACGACCCCGGCGCCGCCCTACTTTCGGAGAGGAGACGGCGGTCGAATCGCCCGGCCGCAACGACTTTGGAGGTTTGAGGTGCGCGATGCGATCCCGCTGGGGCGGATCGCCGGCTTTCCGGTGAATGTCCACTGGAGCGTGCTGGTCATTCTGTGGTTGTTCACCTGGAGCCTGGCAAGCACCCTTCCCGGCAGCGTCAAGGGGTATTCGCCGGTCGCCTACTGGGCGGCCGGGGCGTGTGGCGCGCTGGTGTTGCTGGCCTCGCTGGTGGCGCACGAACTGGCGCACGCCGTGGTCGCCCGCCGCGCCGGGGTGGCCGTGGGGAGCGTGACGCTCTGGCTGTTCGGCGGTGTGACGACCCTGGGCGGCGAGGCGAAGACACCCCGGGCGGCGTTGCGGATCGCGATTGCCGGCCCGGCCACCAGCCTTGCGCTGGCGGCCCTCTTCGGCGGCCTCGTTGTGGTGCTGCCGATGGCCGGCGCCGCCCCCATCGTGGTCGGCGTCGCCTCCTGGCTGGCCGGCATCAACCTGCTGCTGGGCCTGTTCAACCTGCTTCCGGGCGCGCCCTTGGACGGTGGCCGGGTGCTGCGCGCCTTCCTGTGGCGCCGCCACGGCGACAGCGTGCGCGCCAGCATCGGGGCCGCGCACGCCGGCCGGGTGGTCGCGTTCATCCTGATCGGGTTGGGCTTGGCGGAATTCCTGTTGGGCGGCCTCGTCGGCGGCGTCTGGTTGGCCTTCATCGGTTGGTTCATCTTCGCGGCCAGTCGCGAAGAGGAGATGCGGATATCGACCCAGCAGATGTTTTCGGGGGTGCGCGTCGCCGACGCCATGACGGACCGGCCGCATACCGCTCCCGGGTGGATCACCGTCGACGACTTCGTCCAGCGTTACGTGCTCGGCGACCGCCACTCGGCGTACCCGGTCGTCGACCGGAGTGGCGCGGTCTCGGGGCTGATCACGCTGCGGCAGTTGCGGGACGTCGCGCCCGGGCGGCGCACCACCACCACCGTCGGCGACGTCGCGCAACCGCTGCACGAGGTGCCCTCCGGTGCTCCCCAGGAGCCGCTGACCGCCCTGCTGGAGCGCATGGCGCCCGCCGGTCCGCGCAGCCGCGCCCTGGTGTTCGAGGGCGACCAGGTGGTCGGCATCGTCACCCCCACCGATGTGGCGCGGCTGATCGAGGTATACCGGCTCGCCCATCCCGAAGACGCGAAACCGGCGTCGGCCCAAAGCGTTTAGGCCGTCGACCGCTATGCCGGCGGATGTTCTCCCTAGGCCCTCGTTTTTACAAGAGTCATTGTGTAAACTCAGCCGCATGACGTACGTGATCGGAAAGCCGTGCATCGACGTGATGGACCGTGCCTGTGTGGAGGAGTGCCCCGTCGACTGCATCTACGAGGGTGGACGGGCGCTCTACATCCATCCCGACGAATGCGTGGACTGCGGCGCGTGCGAACCGGTGTGCCCGGTCGACGCCATCTACTACGAAGACGACCTGCCCGAGGAGCTCAGACCGTACCTGGCCGACAATGAGGCGTTCTTCGCCGAGACGCTGCCGGGCCGCGACGCCCCCTTGGGATCTCCAGGTGGGGCGGCCAAGCTGGGGCCGCTCGGTGTAGACACGCCTTTGGTGGCCGCTCAGCCGAGGGCCGACCAAGCGGAAGGAGCGTGAGGGTCCCGTGAAGTTGCCGCCCCCGTCGATCGGGGAATCCGCCAGCCGGCGCCGCGAGGTGCTGCGGGTCTTGCGCAGATCACCCGACCCCATGAGCATCGCCGCGATCGCCGAAATGCTGGGCGTGCACCCGAACACCGTTCGCTTTCACCTCGACAGCCTGGTCGGCGACGGGCAAGTGGAGCATGTCGAACCGGGCCGCAAGGGGCCGGGCCGCCCTCCGCTGATGTTCCGCGCCGTCCGGCAGATGGACCGCGGCGGCACGCGGCACTACCGCCTGCTCGCCGAGATCCTGGCCACGGCGTTCGCCGGAGAACGTGATGCCGGCGCCAAGGCCCAGGCCGCGGGCCGGGCCTGGGGGCACAAACTGGAATCCAGCCTGGAAGCGGTGCCCACGCGGCCCGCCAGCGCCGACGACGCCATCGACCATTTGGTCAACATGCTCGACGAGCTCGGCTTCGCGCCCGAGCGCCGGGCGGCCGACGGGGACCAACAGGTCGGCCTGCGGCACTGCCCGTTCCTGGAGTTGGCCGAAAACCGGACCACCGTCGTCTGTCCCGTGCACCTGGGCCTCATGCAGGGCGCCATGGAGGCCTGGGGGGCGCCGGTGTCAGTCGAGCGGCTCGACGCGTTCGTCGAACCGGATCTGTGTGTGGCGCACCTGGCGTTGCAGAACGCGGCCACATGAGCACCGGCCCGGCGATCGCCGTCGCCGTCACCTTCGTGTGGCTCGGCATGGTGCTGGCCATTTCCTTCCTGGAAGCACCGCTGAAGTTCCGCGCGCCCAACGTGACCTTGCAGATCGGGCTCGGCATCGGGCGCCTGGTGTTTCGCGCTCTCAACACCGTCGAGGTCTGCTTCGCCCTTGTCGTCCTGGCGATCGTGGTCGCCGGCCCGACGCGGGCGGGCACCGCCGCGGCGATCTTCGTCGCCGTCGGCGCGCTGGCCCTGCAGTTGATCGCGGTGCGCCCGCGATTGACGCGGCGATCCGACAGTGTGCTCGCCGGGTCGGAGGGGCCGCGTTCCCGAGCCCACTACGTGTATGTGGCCTTGGAGGTGGTCAAGGTTGGCGCGCTCGTCGTGGCGGGGATACTGCTACTGACGGCCTGATCGCCTCCGCTCAACCGCAAAGGACTCAGCTATGGAATCGATCTCGTTGACCGGCCTCGCATCCGAAAAGCTGGCCGAGGCCAAGGAATCGCACAGCGGGCGGGCTGCCCACACCATCCACGGTGGCCACACCCACGAGCTCCGGCAGACGGTGCTGGCTTTGCTTGGCGGCCACGAACTTTCCGAGCACGACAACCCGGGTGAGTCGACGCTGCAGGTGCTGCAGGGTCACGTCCGCCTGACCACCGGCGCCGACGCGTGGGACGGCAAGGCCGGCGACTATGTCGCGATCCCGCGGGAACGGCACGCCCTGCAGGCGGTCGAGGATTCGGTGGTCATGCTGACCGTCCTCAAGACCATCCCCTCGGCTCACTAGCCGATGCTTTCCACGCCCTGGTCACGGGACTTCGGGCTGCGGGTACCGATCGTCAACGCGCCGATGGGCGGGGTCGCCGGTGGCCGGCTGGCCGCGGCGGTCACGGCCGCGGGCGGTCTGGGCATGGTCGGCATGGGCAGCGTCGCGACGAGGGAACTGCTCCGGACCCAGCTGGAGCACGTGCGGGGCAGGTTCGGCATCGGCCTGGTCGATTGGGTGATGCGCACCGAGGCGGGTCTGCTGGACGACGCCCTGGCCGCACGGCCGGCGCTGCTGTCGGTCAGTTTCGGCACCGACTGGTCATGGGTCGCCAAAGCCCACGACGCCGGGATCCCGACCGCCACCCAGGTGTACGACGGCCTCGGGGCGCGGGAAGCGGCCGATGCCGGCGTCGACATTCTGGTGGCCCGGGGTTCGGAGGGCGGCGGGCACGGGGAGACGAAGCTCGCGACCCTGCCGTTGCTCGACAGCGTGCTGGATGCCGTCTCGGTGCCGGTGCTCGCCGGCGGCGGGGTCGCGTCGGCGCGCAGCCTGGCCGCCGTGCTGGCCGCCGGGGCGAGCGGCGCGTGGGTGGGCACCCGCCTGGCCGCCTGTCCCGAGGCGCTCTCCGGCGACGGCAGCCGCCGCGCACTGATCGCGGCCCGGGCCACCGACACCGCGGTCACCCGGGCCTTCGACGTCGCCCAGGCCCGGCCGTGGCCCGCGCGATTCCCGTCCCGGGTGTTGACCAACGACTTCGTCGAGCGCTGGACCGGCAAGGAGGACGCGCTCGACCCGCAGGCCTGCGACCAACTCGCGGCGTCCATCGCGGCCGACGACCGCCGGGTCGCCCCGGTGGACGCCGGTCAGGGCGTCGGGATGATCCGCGACGACGCACCGGTCGCCGAGGTGATCGACGAAATGTGTTCGGGCGCAGAGCGTTTGCTGTCCGGCTGGGGTAAGTAACGGCGGGCTACCCGTCGCCCGGGGTCAGCACGACGCAACAGCGGTCCTGCCCGGGGCATAGCCGGGCGTCGGGCTCGTGCGGCGCCAGGGCGTCGGCCACGCCGGTGATCGGCTCAGACGCCGCGCAGATAGCGCTTGGCGATGACGCGCTGGGCCACCGACACGACCGGCCTCGCCGCCTTGCTCCACCAGGTGGCCGGCCGCGAGAACGCCGTCACCTCCGCGAACACCGTGGAGGTGACGGGGTCATGCCGGACCACGAAGCGTTCCTCGCCGGATTCCGGGTGTCCGGGCAGGGTGCCGTAGGCGAATCCGCGGATGTCGGGTTCGTCGACGACATAGACGACCCGGCACGGCGCGGGCAGGAAACCCATGCGCACCACCACCACCGTGTCGAGCTCGGCGACCTCGGAGCTGGCCTTCACCCGCAGGCCAGCCCCGTGCTGCATGCCCCAGCGCATGACGGCGTGGGCGGCTTGCTCGAAGCGCTGCCGGCCCGTGCCGATCTGGGTCTCGGTGTGCAGGTGGCCGTAACCCGCGGGCAGCGTGCCGGAGGCCGTCGCGCCCACCTCGGTGTAGGTCAGCGGGAGCCCCTCGAGCGCTGCTAAGTCCACCCGCCCAGCTTGCCACGCCGGGATGCGCGCCGACATTTCCGGCGTACGGTCGTAAAAGTGACCGCACAGAACTCGAAAACCGTTGCAGAAGCGTCCGGAACGATCACCCTCGGCGGCGACCTGACCGTCAACCGGCTCGGCTTCGGCGCCATGCGCCTGACCGGGAAGGGCGTCTGGGGGCCGCCGGCTGACCGCGACGAGGCCGTCAGGGTGTTGCGGCGCGCCGTCGAACTCGGCGTGAACTTCATCGACACCGCCGACTCCTACGGTCCCTACATCGCCGAGGAGATCATTCGCGAGGCGCTGCACCCGTACGACGGGCTGGTCATCGCGACCAAGGCGGGCCTGCTGCGCACCGGACCGGACGTCTGGATCCCGCTGGGCAACCCGAGCTATCTGCGCCAGGAATGCGAGATGAGCCTGCGCCGCCTCGGCGTCGACACCATCGACCTGTTCCAGCTGCACCGCATCGACCGCGACTTCCCGCTGGCCGACCAGGTGGGCGAGCTGCTGACGCTGAAGAACGAAGGCAAGATCCGCCACATCGGCCTGTCGGAGGTCAACGTCGACCAACTGGCGGAGGCCCAGAAGATCACCGAGATCGTCTCGGTGCAGAACATGTACAACCTGTCCGCCCGGGGCGCCGAACCGCTGCTGGACGCCGCGACCGAGCAGGGCATCGGGTTCATCCCGTGGTTCCCGCTGGCGGCCGGGCCGCTGGCAGCCGCCGACGGCCCGCTGCAGCGCATCGCCGCCGAGCACCACGCGAGCCCGTCGCAACTCGCGCTGGCCTGGCTGCTGAAGCGGTCGCCGGTGATGCTGCCCATTCCGGGCACGTCGAAGGTGGCGCATTTGGAGGAGAACGTCGCCGCCGCCGAGATCACGCTGTCCGACGAGGAGTTCGACACCCTCTCGGCGGCCGGGGCTCAACAGACGGTCTGACTCTCAGTTTGGCCCGCGAAACTGTATTCCACGACGCGTTTCGCGGGTCGGCCCGTCCGTAGTTGCAGTCTCGTGGCCCGGATACGGTGTCCGGGTGACCAGCGGACAGGCCGGGCATCCCGGCGGTGGGTTCAATCCGCCGGAGCCGACGACCAAGGGCGGCCCCGACTACGGCAGGTTCATCGACGCCGTGCGCACCCTGCAGGACCACGCCCGCGCCGTGGACGCCCCCGACGCGGTGATCACCGAGGCCGCCGACCTGCTGGACAAGGTGTCGGCGCTGCTGAGCCCGTTCGACGCCGACGAATGGAACTCTCCGTCGGGGCGCCGGATGGACTTGCCGATGCGCGGCAACATCCTGAGCGTGCCCATGAAGGCCCGCAAGACCGACGACGGCCGCATCCAGGGCTCCGCCCGGTTCGCCCGGTTCCATCTCGGCCGCAACGGCGCCGTGCACGGCGGATGCCTGGGAATGTTGTTCGACAGCGTGCTCGGGTTGACGTCCTCGGTGCTGACCGGGGGTCCCTACCAGCGCACCGCCTACCTCAAGATCGACTACCGCCACATCGTGCCGATCGAGAAGGAATTGCACTTCGACGCCGGCGTCGACCGGGTCGACGGTCGCAAGATCTTCGTGTCCGGCCGGTTGACCGACGGCGACACGCTGCTGACCGAAGCCGACGCCCTGTTCGTCCGGCTCAAGCCCGGTCAGCCCTGACGAGCGAGCAGGCGCCACAGGTCGTCGGTGTCGGCGTCGATCCCCGCGAAGATGTCGTCGGACCGCTTTTGGCCCCACACCGCAGGTCCACTGCCCAAAAGCTTTTCACGGCTGACCGCGTCGGGACTGGTCTTCACGTTGCCGGCTCCGCCGTGGGGAACATCGCATTCGGCCGCCAACTCCCGGCCGCCGCGCAGCCTGACCCGCACCCGGGCCGGGAAAGTCATCGTGAATGCGTCGAGTGCTGCCGGCGCCCACAACTGTCCCGTCGCCGCTCGCCCGGCCGCGCCGAGTCCGCCGTCCCGCAGGGCGCGGAGTAGAGCGATGCTGTCGCCGAGGGCGAAGCGAACGCCCTTGTGTTCCCGGCGAGTTCGCCGGACGGCGCCGAGCAGCCGGCGCGTCGGCGTGCCGGCCGTCATGGCGCGAACCGGAAGAAGCGGTGCCATCGCTCCGGCCGTTCGCAGGGTGAGCGACCAGTCGTGCCGCAACGACACCCGGGCGGCGACCTCGGCGAGCTCGCGGTGGTGGCCGGCCAGCCATTCCTCGTTGACTTCGTCCGGTGTGAGCCGCCCGGCAACAAGCGCGGCGGCCACGGTCCACGGGATCGAGAAGTTGATGGTCACCGGTGTGGGCACGCGGCCGGCCGCGTACCCGTGCGACATGGCATCCATCCCGCAGGTCAGCACGCCCGCATCGACGACCACCGACGCGACTTCGGCGGCTGGTGGCGGCCCGAGTTTGTGCAGCGCGTCGACGGCCGTGTCGACATAAGCGCAGCCCGGATACCGCTTGACGCTCAGAGTCCGTGTCGCCCAACCGGAGCCGAGACCACCCAGAAGTGCGGGCAGCGGCGCGTAGGAGAACGCATCGAAGAAGCCCTGCGGGTGGTCGAGGGCGTCCAGCGGACCGGTGACGCCGCTGCCGGCGAGTCGGGCGGCCCGGACGCCGGCCACAGTCGGTTCCGCGGCCGTCAGCAGCTTCGAATCGGGAGCCATGAAGCCCGGCACGGTGGGGCGCGGAGCCTGGTAGAGGGCAAGGGCCAGGGCATGGGCCAACCGTCCCGCATCGAGTCCGAGCAGCAGCCCAGCGCTGACGGCGGCTCCGGCGGCATGCACGAACGACCACAGCTGGCCATTGAGCGGCCCGAGCAGGCAGGCGCCCCCCAAGCGGGCCTCGAGCTCGTTGGCCGCCACCTGGGCGGTGAGTTGCTCGGCCGCCGAGGCGCCGGTCTCGGCGGCCAGGAGTACCGGTACCCAGACGGCGGAGTGGCCGGCGTGCGCGAAGCACATGTAGTCGTCGAAGTCGAGCGCGATCGACAACGCGGCCGCGGCGTAGAGGGCGTCGTCGACGGCGACGGAACGGTGCAATCCCGGCACCACCGCAGGCCCGTCGCCGGCCCAGCTTTCGACGCCGGCGAGCACGCGCCGTGACGCGACGTCGCCGGCCGATGCGGCCGTGGCCGCGAACACGGATCGGCGTTGGGTACGGCACAGGTCGACCACCGCGTCGGGGACATCGTCGAGACGAAGGTCAGCGGCCCACCCGGCCAACCGTTCGATGGTGGTAACCACGCTGGCACGGTAGGCGCACTTCGATCGAGGGGTCAATCAGTGGCGGCCCGGCGGTGTGGGGCCGCGGTCGGCCACACGGATAGCATGGTCGCGATCGTTCCGACATGCCCAAGCCTGGAGAATTGACCCGATGAGTGCCGCCGCACAGCCCACCCCGCAGGCCGATGGCGGCGACCCGCAGCGCCCGGCCGAGCCGGGCTTGCGATCGCCGCAGGCCGATGGCGGCGACCCGCAGCGCCCGGCCGAGCCGGGCTTGCGATCGCCGCAGGCCCCCATCCGGGTTCCCGCCGGCACTACGGCGGCCGCCGCGGTCCGCGAGGCTGGGCTGCCGGGCCGGGGGGCGCCGGACGCGATCGTGGTGGTGCGCGACGCCGACGGCAAGCTGCGCGACCTGAGCTGGGTGCCCGACGCCGACGTCGAGGTCGTCCCCGTCGCCGCCAACACCGACGAGGGCCGCAGCGTCATCCGGCATTCGGCCGCGCACGTGTTGGCCCAGGCCGTCCAGGGAATGTTCCCCCACGCCAAGTTGGGGATCGGGCCGCCCATCACCGATGGCTTCTACTACGACTTCGACGTGGCGGAGCCGTTCACCCCCGAGGATCTGGCGGCGCTGGAGAAGCGGATGCGCCAGATCGTCAAAGACGGACAGCTGTTCGAGCGCCGGGTCTACGAGTCCACGGACCAGGCGCGCGCGGAGTTGGCGAACGAGCCCTACAAGCTCGAACTCGTCGACGACAAGTCCGGTGACCCAGACATCATGGAGGTGGGCGGCGACGAGCTCACCGCCTACGACAACCTCAATCCCCGCAGCCGCGAACGGGTTTGGGGCGACCTGTGCCGCGGACCGCACATCCCGACCACCAAGCACATCCCGGCGTTCAAGCTGACCCGAAGCTCCGCCGCCTACTGGCGGGGCGACCAGAAGAACGCCAGCCTGCAACGCATCTACGGCACGGCGTGGGAGTCGCAGGAGGCGCTGGACCGCCACCTCGAGCTGCTCGCGGAAGCGCAGCGCCGCGACCACCGCAAGCTGGGCACCGAGCTGGACCTGTTCAGCTTCCCCGACGAGATCGGTTCCGGGCTGGCCGTTTTCCACCCCAAGGGCGGCGTGGTGCGCAGGGAGCTCGAGGAGTATTCGCGGCGCAAGCACATCGAGGCCGGCTACGAATTCGTCAACACCCCGCACATCACCAAGGCGCAGCTCTTCCACACCTCGGGCCACCTGGACTGGTACGCCGACGGGATGTTCCCGCCGATGCACCTGGACGCCGAACTGGGCGAGGACGGCACCGTGCGCAAGCCGGGGCAGGACTACTACCTCAAGCCGATGAACTGCCCGATGCACACGCTGATCTTCCGGTCGCGAGGGCGTTCCTATCGCGAACTTCCGTTGCGGCTCTTCGAGTTCGGGACCGTCTACCGTTACGAGAAGTCCGGTGTGGTGCACGGGCTCACCCGGGCGCGCGGGTTCACGATGGACGATTCGCACATCTTCTGCACCCGCGAGCAGCTGCACGGCGAATTGGCGTCGCTGCTGCGGTTCGTGCTCGAACTGCTGGGCGACTACGGCCTGGAGGACTTCTATCTGGAGCTCTCCACCAAGGACCCGGAGAAGTTCGTCGGCACCGACGAGATGTGGGAGCAGGCCACCAACTCGCTTGCCGAGGTGGCGGCCGAGTCGGGCCTGGAACTGGTTCCCGACCCCGGCGGCGCCGCGTTCTACGGCCCGAAGATTTCCGTGCAGGCCCGCGATGCGCTGGGCCGTAGTTGGCAGATGTCGACCATCCAGGTGGACTTCAACTTCCCGGAACGCTTCGAGCTGGAGTACACCGCCCCGGACGGAACTCGGCAGCGGCCCGTGATGATCCATCGCGCGCTGTTCGGGTCGATCGAGCGGTTCTTCGGCATCCTCACCGAGCACTACGCGGGGGCCTTCCCGGCGTGGCTGGCGCCCGTGCAGGTGGTCGGCATCCCGGTCGCCGACGAACACCTGCCCTACCTGAACAGCGTTGCCGCGCAGCTGAAATCGCACGGAGTGCGGGTCGAGGTGGACGGCAGCGACGATAGGATGGCCAAGAAGATCGTCCACCACACCGGCCAGAAGGTGCCGTTCATGCTGCTGGCCGGTGACCGCGACGTCCAGGCGGAGGCGGTGAGTTTCCGCTTCGGCGACCGCACCCAGATCAACGGCGTGCCCCGCGACAGCGCCGTCGACGCCATCGTGGCTTGGATCGCGGATCGCGAAAACGCCGTCCCTACAGCCGAACTCGTGAAGGTAACCGGCGGTGAGTGATCCCGACGACCGCGTCGACGACACCATCCTGGACACCGGTGTCGGCCAGAGCGACCACCTGCAACGGTTGTGGACGCCCTACCGGATGACGTATCTCGCCGAAGCGCCGATGAAGCGCGATAACGGCAAGACCGAGCAACCGTTCACCGACATCCCGCAACTGTCCGACGAGGAAGGCCTGGTGGTCGCCCGCGGCGAACTGGTCTACGCCGTCCTCAACCTCTACCCCTACAACCCGGGGCACCTGATGGTGGTGCCGTATCGGCGGGTGTCCGAGCTGGAGGACCTCACCGTCGAGGAGAGCGCGGAGCTGATGGCCTTCATACAGAAGGCTATTCGCGTCATCAAGAACGTGTCGCGGCCGCACGGCTTCAACGTCGGCCTCAATCTGGGCACCTCGGCGGGCGGGTCGCTGGCTGAACACCTGCACGTGCACGTCGTGCCGCGCTGGGGCGGCGACGCCAACTTCATCACCATCATCGGCGGGTCCAAGGTGATCCCGCAGTTGCTGCGCGAAACCCGCCGGTTGCTGGCCACGGAGTGGGCTAACCAGTCATGAGTAAGGTGCCGTTCCTGACGCGAGCGGCGTTCGCGCGGCTCACCACACCGACCGCCCGGGCGTGCCTGCGGATCGGGCTGACACCGGACGCGGTCACCGTTCTGGGCACCATCGTGGCGGTGGCCGGGGCGCTGACGCTGTTCCCGATGGGCAAGTTGTTCATCGGCACGCTGGTCGTCTGGTTCTTCGTGCTGTTCGACATGCTCGACGGCGCCATGGCCCGCGAGCGCGGGGGCGGCACCCGGTTCGGCGCCGTGCTGGACGCCACGTGCGACCGGGTCAGCGACGGGGCGGTGTTCTGCGGGCTGCTGTGGTGGGCGGCCTTCGGGCTGCACGACAAGCTGCTGGCGGTGGCGACGTTGATCTGCCTCGTCACGTCGCAGGTGATCTCCTACATCAAGGCGCGGGCCGAGGCCAGCGGGCTGCGCGGCGACGGCGGCCTCATCGAACGCCCGGAACGCTTGATCATCGTGCTGGTCGGCGCCGGGGTGTCGGACTTCCCGTTTGTGGCCTGGCCGCCGGCGCTGCCGGTGGCGATGTGGCTGCTGGCGGCGGCCAGCGTGGTCACCTGCCTGCAGCGGATGCGCACGGTGTGGACCTCGCCCGGCGCGACGGAGCGCATGCCGAGAACGGGTCAGCCATGATCGGCGGCCTGGTGACTCGCACCGCGACCGACTGGACATACGCGGCCGGCTGGATGGCTGTGCGGGCGATGCCGGAATTCGCGGCGCGCACCGCGTTTGACACGGGAGCGCGCTACGCCGCCCGCGGCGGCGGCCCCGAGCAGTTGCGCAAGAACCTGGCCCGTGTCATCGGCGTGCCGCCCGCCGAGGTGCCCGACGAGCTGATGCGGGCCTCGCTGGCCTCCTACGCCCGCTACTGGCGGGAGGCGTTCCGGCTGCCGACGATGGACCACCGCAAGCTGGCGAGCCAGCTCCACGATTCGGTCGACGGGCAAGACAATCTGGCGGCGGCGCTGGCCACGGGCCGCGGCGCGATATGTGCGTTGCCGCACAGTGGCAATTGGGACATGGCCGGGGTGTGGCTCGCGCAGACACACGGCACTTTCACCACGGTTGCCGAGCGGCTCAAACCCGAGTCGCTGTACCGGCGTTTCATTGCCTTCCGCGAACGCCTCGGCTTCGAGGTGCTGCCGCTATCCGGGGGCGAACGGCCCCCCTTCGAGGTGTTGTGCGAGCGGCTGCGGGCCAACCGGGTGGTGTGCCTGATGGCCGAGCGAGACCTCACCCGCACCGGGGTTCAGGTCGACTTCTTCGGCGAACCCACCCGGATGCCGGCGGGCCCGGCGAAGCTCGCGATCGAGACCGGGGCGGCGCTGCTGCCGTCGCACTGCTGGTTCGAGGACGACCGCTCGAGGGTGTGGATGCAGCCGCCGCTGGATTGCAGCAGCGGCGACGTCGGCGCGATCACCCAGGCCTTGGCGGACCAGTTCGCCAAGAACATCGCCGCGTACCCCGAGGATTGGCACATGCTGCAACCCCAGTGGCTGGCCGACCTGTCCGACGCTAAACGGGCGCGCCTCCGGGAGACCTGATGCGAATCGGGATGGTGTGCCCCTACTCGTTCGACGTACCGGGCGGGGTGCAGTCGCACGTCCTGCAGCTGGCCGAGGTGATGCGCCGCCGCGGGCACGAGGTGAGCGTGCTGGCGCCGGCGTCGCCGCAAGCGGTCTTACCCGACTACGTCGTCTCGGCCGGCAAGGCCGTTCCGATTCCGTACAACGGCTCGGTGGCCCGGCTGCGGTTCGGCCCGGCGACGCACCGCAAGGTGAAGAGGTGGCTCATGCTGGGTGATTTCGATGTCCTGCACCTGCACGAGCCCAACGCGCCCAGCCTGTCGATGCTGGCCCTCAACATCGCCGAGGGGCCCATCGTCGCGACGTTTCACACCTCGACCACCAAGTCGCTGACGCTGACCGTCTTCCAGGGCATCCTGCGGCCGATGCACGAAAAGATCGTCGGGCGGATCGCGGTCTCCGATCTGGCCCGCCGCTGGCAGATGGAGGCCCTGGGCACCGACGCGGTCGAGATCCCCAACGGGGTGGACGTCGACTCGTTCGCCTCCGCGCCGCCGCTGGACGGCTACCCGCGGCCCGGCAAGACGGTGCTGTTCTTGGGCCGCTACGACGAGCCGCGCAAGGGGATGTCGGTCCTGCTCGATGCGCTGCCCAGGGTGGTTCAGCGGTTTCCGGACGTGCAACTGCTCATCGTCGGTCGCGGCGATGAGGACGAATTGCGTGGCCAGGCAGGCGAACTGGTGAAGCACATGCGCTTCTTGGGTCAGGTCGACGATGCCGGGAAGGCGTCGGCGATGCGCAGCGCCGACGTGTACTGCGCTCCGCACGTCGGCGGCGAGAGCTTCGGCATCGTTCTGGTCGAGGCCATGGCCGCCGGCACCGCGGTGGTGGCCAGCGACCTGGACGCCTTTCGGCGGGTGCTGCTCGACGGCGAGGTGGGGTGCCTGGTGCCCGTCGGTGACGGCGCTGCGCTCGCGGACGCCCTGGTTTCGGTGCTAGAAAACGATGTGCTGCGCGAACGCTTTGTGGCCGCCGGTGCGGCGGCCGTCCAGCGCTACGACTGGTCGGTGGTGGCCAGCCAGATCATGCGGGTCTACGAGACGGTCGCCGCGTCCGGCGCCAAGGTCGAGGTGGCCGGCTGATGACGTGGATGGTCGCCATCGCGGTGCTGGTCGGGCTGCTGGCCATCTTGGGCGCCTGGGCCTATCAGACGGCGAACCGGCTGGACCGGCTGCACGTCCGCTACGACCTGTCGTGGCAGGCGCTCGACGGAGCGTTGGCGCGGCGCGCGGTGGTCGCCCGGGCGGTCGCCATCGACGCGTACGGCGGCGCCTCCGAGGGCAGGCGGCTGGCCGCGCTGGCCGACGCCGCCGAGGCCGCGCCGCGGCAGGACCGCGAGGCTTGCGAGAACCAGCTGTCGGCCGCGCTCGCGATCGTCGACCCGGCATCGCTGCCGGCCGGGCTGATCGCCGAGCTGGCCGTGGGCGAGGCCCGGGTGCTGCTGGCCCGCCGCTTCCACAACGACGCGGTCCGCGACACCCTTGCACTGCGCGAGCGGTTCCTGGTCCGAACCCTTCGCCTCGGCGGGACCGCCGCGCTACCCAGCTATTTCGAAATCGTCGAGCGGCCGCACGCGTTGGCCCACGGCGACCACGGGGTGCTCAACCACCGCACGTCGGCGCGCGTCGTCCTGCTCGACGAGACGGGCGCGGTGCTGCTGCTGCGCGGATCGGATCCGGCGATCGGCCGCGACCCACTCAAGAACGAAGCGCCGAAATGGTGGATCACCGTCGGCGGCGAGGTGCACAAGGGGGAGCGGTTGGCCGAGGCCGCCGCCCGGGAACTGGCCGAAGAGACCGGGCTGCGGGTCGCACCCGGCGAGATGGTCGGCCCCGTCTGGCGGCGCGACGAGGTGTTCGAGTTCAACGGCTCCCTGATCGACAGTGAAGAGTTCTATTTCGTCTACCGCACCCGCCGGTTCGAGCCCTCCGATGCGGGCCGAACGAATTTGGAACACAGCTATATCCACGGTCACCGCTGGTGCGATGCCGCGGACATCCTCCGGCTGGCGGCGGCCGGCGAGACGGTGTACCCGATGCAGCTCGTTGAACTGCTCAACGACGCGGCCGCGCTGGCCGGCGGCCGGGTCCCGGGCCCGCTGCAATCCATCCGCTGACCGCTAGAACCCGTCGATCGCGACATGGAGGTCGGGCGGCAGGCTCAACCCCGCGGCCAGCGACTCCGGTGGCAGGCTCAACCCTGCGGACAGTGATTCCGGAATCGCCTGCGCGCCAACCGGGCTCAGGCCACCGGCAACGGTGACCGAGAGGGTCTGGAACGGTCCGGGAAGGCCGGTGGCGTAACCGAAGTCGACGAACGGCCGCAGGAAGGGCTGGAGCAGGTCGGCCAGCGGGTTGCCGAAGACGGGGATCAGGCGCAGCGGGTCCAGGAGGGGCAGGTTTTGTGTGGGAATCAGGTAGTAGGTGGTCATCCCGATGTGCGTCTGGATGGCCGTGGCGACCTGCGCCGCGCTCAGAGTCGGGTAGGTCCCGTGCAGGTAGGGGAAGCCCAACAGGGCGTTGAGGTCGGCCGCAATGTTGAAGATCGACCGCGGGAAGTAGGCGACGGGGTCGTATTGCAGCGTGTAGATGGCGGTCTGGTAGAGCGTGTCCACCGGGGTCACCACGTGAAACGCCCCGAAGCCGGGGATGAAGTGCGTCAGGATACCGGTGCCCGGAACGTTCGGGTCGGAGAGCAACACGAACGACAGCAGGTCCGAACTCGGCCGGATGGCTGCGGGCAGGGCGTCCAGATAGCGCATTTCCAGGGTGGCGATGGTGGCGCTTTGCGAATAACCCAGGACCACAACATGATTGCCTGCGCCGGTTTCGGTCAGGATCGCATTGTTCAGTATCGTCACGCCCTGTCGGACCGACTGGCCGAACGTTTCGCTCGTGAGGCCGGTGACGGGCCAGAAGTCCTCCGGCGTGGTCAGGCCCTCCGGCGTATAGCCGGGGTAATGCGGCGCGATGTAGGTGTTGTAGACCGAAGTCACGTAGGAGGGGGTGGGTTGCGGGTTCCCGGTACCGCCCATGATCAACGCCACGTTGGTCGACGACGTCGTCGTCGGGGTGCTTGGCGCTTGGCTGGCCAAGCTCAAGCCTCCACTCACCGTCTGTTGCGAGGGCAGCGCCGGCGTCAGTTGCGTGGCGGCCGCGTTGGAGGCTTCGGCCTGGGCATACGAATCGCTGCTGCCGAGCAGTGTCTGCACGAGCCGCTGATGGAAGGCTTCCGCGCGCGTCGCTAGCTCCTGGTAGCGCTGGCCGTACGTGGCGAACAGAGCCGCGGTGCGCAGGGACACCGCGTCCGCGGCCGGGGGGAACACCATGGTCGTCGGGGTGGCCGCCGCCCCGTCGGCGGCGGCGATCGCCGAACCGATTCCCTGCAAATCGCCGGCGGCCGCCGTCAACGTCTCCGGGGCCGTGATCACATACGACATCGCATCGCCGCCCGCCTAGCCGACCACCGGGCGCGCCACCACGCCGGAGCGCGACGCCTCGGCCGCCGGGGCAACCCCGGCCACCCCGCGCCCACCCGTGCTGACCGCGGGCTTGAACGGCACCCTCGGCAGGTTGGGCGTCACCTGGCTAACGCCGGTGGCCGGTAACCCGGCAACCGGCCCAGTCGGCGACGTCGCCTGCACCTCGGTGGTCCAGCTCGGCGGAACCGACAGCGCCCCAACGGAACCCGCCCGTCCGACGTCCGCCAGCACCGCGGGGGCGCCGAGTTGGGACGGGCTCGTGGTCCCCATGGCCGAACCGGCGGACGCCAATACCGAACCCATCGACGGCATGCCGCCGACGGCGCCGCTCATCAACGGGTTGGCGCCACCCATGAACTGGCCGACGAGCTGGCTCATCAGCATGCTCATGGGTTGCAGCGCGAATTCGCCGCTCATCGAGAGCATCTCCAGCGGCGACAGCCCCGAGGCCGACGACGGCGAGAGCCCGAACGAGTCGAACAGCGACGACATCAGCTGGGCGGCCGACGTGACCGATTGCGTCTGGGTCGCCGCCGAATCCGCGGCGGTCGCGAGGCTGTCGACGGCCTGAGGGGCGGCGCCCAGGCCGTCGGGCGGTTCGGTGAAGGCCGTCAACTGGGCGGCCGCCGCCAGCGTGGCGGCGTCGTAGGCGGACATCGCGGCGGCGTCCTGGGCCCACATCTCCGTGTATTGCGCCTCGGTGGCCATGATCGCGGGGGTGTTCTGACCGAAGAAGTTCGTCGCGACCAACGTCATCAACTGGGCGCGGTTGGCGGCGATCACGGGCGGCGGCACGGTCATCGCGAACGCCGCCTCGTACGCGGCCGCCGCCGCCATCGCCTGGGTCGACACCTGCTCGGCCTCGATCGCGGTGGCCGCCAACCAGGTGACGAACGGGCTGGCCGCGGCCGCCATCGCGACGGCCGACGGACCCAGCCACGGGCCTCCCGCCAACGCCGCGACCACCGTCGCATACGACGACGCCGCCCAGCCCAGCTCGGCGGCCAACCCCGCCCACGCGGACGCGGCGGCCAGCACGGACCCCGAGCCCGGACCGGCATAGATCAGACCGGAATTGATCTCGGGCGGCAGCAGCCCAAAATCCGGCACCATCCCGACCCCTCCTCAGCCCGGTCGACGGCCGCCGTCCCGCAACTACGTGGCCCCGCTATCCGTCGCCTCGCAGCAACGGTGTGAGCAAGCTAACGAAGACGTGTGTAGCAAGGGCTCGATTTCGGGGCCTAGGGCCAATCGGCCCTTTGTCGCTCGGCGGTTGGCAAATCCGTGTCGCGCCCCCCACTAGACTGGGGCGACAACGGTTGAAGGAGATCAGCAGTGGATACCGCCGCGTCACCGAACGGCAGCGGACGCACCGGAACCGCGCGGGTCAAGCGCGGCATGGCCGAGATGCTCAAGGGCGGCGTCATCATGGACGTCGTCACCCCCGAGCAGGCCCGCATCGCCGAGGGCGCCGGCGCCGTCGCGGTGATGGCGCTGGAACGGGTGCCCGCCGACATCCGCGCCCAGGGCGGGGTGTCGCGGATGAGCGACCCGGACATGATCGAGGGCATCATCGCCGCGGTCACCATCCCGGTGATGGCCAAGGCGCGCATCGGGCATTTCGTCGAGGCGCAGATCCTGCAGAGCCTCGGCGTCGACTACGTCGACGAGTCCGAGGTGCTGACCCCGGCCGACTACACCCATCACATCGACAAGTGGAAGTTCACCGTGCCGTTCGTGTGCGGGGCGACCAACCTGGGCGAGGCACTGCGCCGCATCAGCGAGGGCGCGGCGATGATCCGGTCCAAGGGCGAGGCCGGCACCGGAGACGTCTCCAACGCGACCACGCACATGCGGGCGATCAGCGGTGAAATCCGACGGCTGACCTCGATGTCGGAGGACGAATTATACGTCGCCGCAAAGGAATTGCGCGCGCCGTACGAGCTCGTCGTCGAGGTGGCCCGCGCCGGCAAGCTGCCCGTCACGCTGTTCACCGCCGGCGGCATCGCCACCCCCGCCGACGCGGCCATGATGATGCAACTGGGCGCCGAGGGCGTCTTCGTCGGCTCCGGCATCTTCAAGTCGGGGGATCCCGCGCAGCGCGCCGCCGCCATCGTCAAGGCCACCACGTTCTACGACGACCCGGACGTGCTGGCCAAGGTGTCGCGCGGCCTGGGCGAGCCGATGGTGGGCATCAACGTCGAGCAGATCGCGCAGCCCCATCGGCTGGCCGAACGCGGCTGGTAAGAACAGTCAGTGGCGATCGAAGAGATCCTTGATCTCGAGCAACTCGAGGTCAACATCTATCGCGGTCGGGTGTTCAGCCCGGAGTCGGGATATTTCCAGCGCACGTTCGGCGGCCACGTCGCCGGCCAGTCGCTCGTCTCGGCGGTGCGCACCGTCGACCCGCGCTACCAGGTGCACTCGCTGCACGGCTACTTCCTGCGGCCCGGGGACGCCAACGAGCCCACGGTCTTCATCGTCGAGCGCACCCGCGACGGCGGGTCGTTCGCCACCCGGCGCGTCAACGCGATCCAGCACGGGGAAATCATCTTCAGCATGGGGGCGTCCTTCCAGACCGACCAGGAGGGCATCCACCACCAGGACGTGATGCCGGCCGCGCCCCCGCCCGAGGGGCTGCCCGGCCTGGACTCCATCAAGGTGTTCGACGACGCCGGATTCAAGCAGTTCGAGGAGTGGGACGTCTGCATCGTGCCGCGCGACCAGCTGCAGCTGTCGCCCGGCAAGGCCTCCCAGCAGCAGGTGTGGTTTCGCCACCGTGACCCGCTGCCGGACGATCCGGTGCTGCACATCTGCGCCCTGGCCTACATGAGCGACCTCACGCTGCTGGGATCGGCGCAGGTCAACCACCTCGACGTGCGCGAGCACCTGCAGGTGGCGTCGCTGGACCACGCGATGTGGTTCATGCGCGCGTTCCGGGCCGACGAGTGGCTGCTCTACGACCAGTCGTCGCCGTCGGCCAGCGGCGGCCGCTCGCTGTGCCAGGGCAAGATCTTCACCCAGTCCGGCGAGATGGTGGCGGCGGTCATGCAGGAGGGGCTGACCCGCTTCCAGCTCGGATTCCAGCCGTGAGCGGTCCCCGAATCGGGGTGCTGGCGCTGCAGGGGGACACCCGCGAACACCTGGCCGCGCTGGACGAAGCCGGGGCCGAGGCGATGCCGGTGCGGCGCCGCGACGAGCTGGAGAAGGTCGACGGGCTGGTCATTCCCGGTGGCGAGTCCACCACCATGAGCCACCTGCTGCTCGACCTCGACCTGCTGGAGCCGCTGCGCGGGCTGCTCGCCGAGGGGCTGCCCGCCTACGGTGCGTGCGCGGGCATGATCCTGCTGGCCAGCGAGATCCTCGACGCCGGCGCGGGCGGCCGGGAGGCGCTGCCGCTGCGTGCGATCGATATGACGGTGCGCCGCAACGCCTTTGGGCGTCAGGTCGATTCGTTCGAGGGCGACATACCGTTCGCCGGTCTGGACGGCCCGGTGCGCGCGGTGTTCATCCGCGCCCCGTGGGTCGAGCGCGCCGGTGCCGAGGTGCAGGTGCTGGCCGAGGCGTCGGGGCACACGGTCGCGGTGCGGCAGGGCGCCAAGTTGGCGACGGCGTTTCACCCCGAGATGACGGGCGATCGCCGCGTCCACCAGCTCTTCGTGGACATCGTCAACGGCGTCGCCTGAACGCTGGCGCCCGCTGCATCGAGTGTGGGGCCTATGGACGAATTCGGGGCCGATCACGTACATAAAGCCCACGCTCGACGTGCACGTAGACTCGTCTGGCGAACTTTCGAAGACAGAAGAGGTAAGAGACACCGATGAGCGGCCATTCCAAGTGGGCCACCACCAAGCACCAGAAGGCCGTCAAGGACGCGCGCCGGGGCAAGGAGTTTGCCCGGCTGATCAAGAACATCGAGGTCGCCGCCCGTACCGGGGGCGGGGACCCGGCCGGCAACCCGACCCTCTACGACGCCATCCAGAAGGCGAAGAAGACCTCGGTGCCCAACGACAACATCGAGCGCGCCCGCAAGCGCGGTGCCGGGGAGGAAGCCGGCGGCGCCGACTACCAGACGATCATGTACGAGGGTTACGGGCCCAACGGCGTGGCGGTGCTGATCGAGTGCCTGACCGACAACCGCAACCGCGCGGCCGGTGAGGTTCGGGTGGCGGTGACCCGCAACGGCGGAACCATGGCCGATCCGGGCTCGGTGTCGTATCTGTTCACCCGCAAGGGCGTGGTGACCCTGGAGAAGAACGGGCTGACCGAGGACGACCTGCTGGCCGCCGTGCTGGACGCGGGCGCCGAGGACGTCAACGACCTGGGCGAAAGCTTCGAGATCATCTCGGAGCCAACGGACTTGGTCGCCGTGCGGACCGCCCTGCAGGACGCCGGCATCGACTACGAGTCCGCGGAGGCCAGCTTCCAGCCCTCGGTCAGCGTGCCGGTGGACGTCGACGGCGCCCGGAAGGTGTTCAAGCTCGTCGACGCCCTGGAAGACAGCGACGACGTGCAGAACGTCTGGACCAACGTCGACCTGTCCGACGAGGTTCTGGCCGCCCTCGACGAGGACTGAGGGTCGGCCGGTCGTCGGCATTACGAGGCCAAGTGGAGCTTTTCTGTCAGCGTCATCCAGTCGGCGCCCGAGACGGCATAAGCCGGAGGGTCGTTGATCATGGCCACGTTTTCGCCCCATAGGAATCGCTGCTTCAGCCCGCTGAAGTCCCGGCATCCGATGGTCAGTGGTT
The DNA here is from genome assembly GCF_001668695.1 of Mycobacterium sp. E2497. Classification (NCBI taxonomy): domain Bacteria; kingdom Bacillati; phylum Actinomycetota; class Actinomycetes; order Mycobacteriales; family Mycobacteriaceae; genus Mycobacterium; species Mycobacterium sp. E2497. The sequence goes on along the minus strand of NZ_LZKD01000178.1, from coordinate 16,067 downwards.
GGGAACCGGGAACGCCAAGGGTCACAGCGGGCATCGTGGAAAAGTACTGGCCGGCAACATCGTCGAGCCGGTAGGTGGCCCTGGTCGCGGTCACCTGCGAGAGCGATGCCGAGGCGGTAAGCGCGTTGCTGTCCGCGTCGATCACCCGGATCGTGTCGTCATCGACGTCGACGAACAGCTGCGGCTGTGACAGGGATTGCGTCAATCGCTGTTTCTTCATCAGCGCGAACGGCCCCATCTGCTGGATCAACAAAGGGTTCGGAAACAGCACACAGCGAACCGGATCCCCCGGTGCGGGTTCGCCCACAGCCAAGCCGCGCCAGCGGCCGCTCAGGGACAACATCGCGACGAACTCCGGCTGGGACAACCAGGCGTCGACGAGCGGCGCCGGCGGGGCACTGAGCGGTGTCGTCGGTCCAACGCGACAGCCGCGTCCGCCGAGAATGAATCGGTGGCGGCCCCGTCGCAGATGAAGCGCCAGCCCCGTACTCGCCCACAGGCCTAGCTGGGCGTCAGCGAATGAGTAGAAATCGCCCCGACCCCCGTCGATCGTGAGCCCCTCGGGTGTGACGTCCAGGTGGTACTTGCGGCGCCATCGCCAAAGGAACAGGGCGCCGAGGGCGAACCCCAAAACGGCCAACAACGCCAGCCAGCCGTAGGCGATCACCGGGCCGGGAACGTTCGGGAGGGACCGGTGGGAGCCGCGCGAGTTGCCAAAGGTGCGTCCAACCATCATCAGCACGACACTCAAAACGATCGCCCAAAAGCCGATCTGGATGTAGATCGTCGCGCGCTTGCCGGTCAGTTTGGCCCAATTGGGCGAGTAGATCGAGCAGGACGCCACGAACGGGCGCGACGCGGGAGACCGTTCGTTGATGCTCATGTCGACTCCTTGCTCTCCCGTCACCGGCTTATCCGTGGAACCCCGGGTCATAGTGCGGCGGCACGGGGCACCAACCCGGGCCGCAATTCACGCCCGAGGGATTGTCGGGCGGCGGATTGTCGCCGTCCCAGGTGTGTGAACTTTGCAGCGTCGGCTGTCCGCTGAGCGCGATCCGCGGAACGTTGCCCCACCCGTCGGCGACGATGTACCACGTGTGGCACACAGACATATCCCAGACGTAGTTCTGTGCGACACCGCGGGACGAATTCGGCCCGCTCGGCCACTCCATGGACTGCCCTGGACACCACGTGAACGGGCCCTTATTGGCATACGCGATGCCCTGGGTCAGTCCGATGCCTGCGATTGCAAGGCCGGCTGAGAGAAGCAGGCCGGCCGCGGCCCGCAACATTTTTCTGGCGATATCCATGTGCGTTCCTTCGGCTTGCGTCCGGCGGGTCGCCTAGGTGGCGTCGCTTTGCAAGTACACCGGTAGCGGTGGGCTACCGATGCCAACACCAGAAACCGCGAGATGTCCGGCGCTCGCTGCTCAGTGTGCGCCGCGAGACGCGAAAAAGCGCCGGCGAAGTTTGAAACGCCCTAGTCGTACCCGTGCCGCATGTCGTCGACGATGCGCGGATTGTCCAGCGTCGACGGGTCCAAAGCGCGGGGCCGGGTGTCGTCGGGAAACACTGTGGCGGCGTCGAGCACGTGCTGGTTGAGGAAGCGCAGCGGCGGCGCGTTGGGCGGCACGACGGGCGTGGGGGCGCCGCCCCCGCGGCGCGCCAGGACGAAACCCCAGTCGCCGAACGTCGGCACGTACACGTGGTACGGCGTCACCGTGTAGCCGGCCGCCCGGATCGAGGAGGCGGTGCGCCAGAACGCCGTCTGCGTCGAGAACGGGCTGCCCGACTGCACCACCATGAGGCCGTCGGCGGCCAGCGCGTGCCCGATGAGCGCGTAGAACTCGGTCGAATAGAGCCGGCCCAGGACCGGGGTGTCGGGGTCGGGAAGGTCGACGATGACGGCGTCGAAGCCCCCGGCCGGGATGACGTCCGGGTGCGGTGCGCGCAGCCAGCGCATCGCGTCGTCGATCACCACCTTGACCCGCGGGCTGTCCAGCGAACCGCCGTTGGCCGCGCGCATGGTGGTGCGCGCCAGCTGGATCACCGCGGGGTCGAGCTCCACCTGCACGATGTCGGTGATGCCCGGCTGCCGCAGCAGTTCGCGGGCCACCAGGCCGTCGCCGCCACCCAGCACGAGGACGGATCGGGCGCCGGCCCCGAGCGCGGGGTAGACCAGGCTTTCGGTGTAGCGGTACTCGTCGCGGGTGGAGAACTGCAGGCCGCCGTCGAGGTAGAGGCGCATGTCGTTCCCGCGCTGGGTCACCACGATCTCCTGATACGCCGAGTGCCGGTAGGCGATGATCGGGTCGGCGTAGAGCCGCTGGCGGCTCGTCGTCTCGATGTCGGCCGAACGCGCCAGCAGCGTGGCCAACAGCGCGAGCGCCGCGGCCAGCGCGCACAGCGCCGCCAGCAGCTGCCTCCTCGATACGATCGGGCGCAGCACGAACACCGCCACAACCGCCGCGGCCAGCAGGTTGACGATGCCGGTGGCCGCCGCGCCGCGGATCATGCCCAGCTGCGGCAGCAGCAGGAACGGCCAGACCAGCCCGCCCAGCAACGCGCCGAGGTAGTCGGCGGCGTTGAGGTTGGCCAGGGTCCGGCCGGTGTCGGGAGCCTGGTCTTTTTCGGGGCGTACCCGCCCCTGTTGCAGCATGGTCATCAGCAGCGGCACCTCGGCGCCGACCAGCCCACCGATCAGGGCGGTGCCCACCGCCAGCATCCACATCGACTCGTCGTCGATGAAGGCGAACACCGTGTAGAGCGCCGCGGCCGACAAGCCGCCGACGATGCTCAGCAGCACCTCCACCGCGATGAATGCCATGGCCGCGTGCGCCAGCAGCGGCTTGATCACCAGGGCGCCTAGGCCGAGCGCGGCGATGTAGCCCGCGACGATCAGCGACGTGGCGACGATCCCGCCGCCGTTGAGGCTCGCCGCCAGCGTGAGCAGCGCGAGCTCGTAGACGATCCCGGACGCCGCGCACGCCGCGACCGCGGCCAGCAGCACGGCCCGCCAGCGCAGCGAGGAATCCGCGGGCCGGCGCACTTCCGGCGCCGGCAGATCAACCGATGTCATGACACGGCGGCGGCCGTGACACATCCCACCGCGAGCAGGATCAGCGCCACCGCGAACGATCCCGGATGCAGCTCCGGCTCGTCGACGTGCTCGTGGAAGCTGCCCGGGATCAGCAGATGCATTGCCACCAAAGCAATTCCGAGCAGGATCACGCCCATCAGCCCGTACACCGCCACGCCGACCAGCCCCTGACCCAGCTGGCTATAGCTGTTCGCGATGGCGGTGACGATGACGACGGTCAGGGCGATGTACATCGCGCCCGCGATGACCACGGCGTTGGGCCGACGGTCGATGAACACCAGTCGGCGCAGATTGCCGGGGGTCAACACGTCGACCGCGAAGAACCCGACGAGAAGTACCGCCATGCCGACACAGAAGTACAGGATCGTCGCGACTGCGCCTCTCAGGACGGGATTGAGGTCGACGGTGCCGATCTCGACGGCGAGGTACATGGTTCTCTCCTTTGTGGTGGTGGGCCGTCACTTGGTTCCGCCGGGGCCACCCGGGGTGCCCCCGGCGCCGCCCGAGGGGGAGCCGGGGGTGAAGCCGGGGCCGAGGAAGATGAAGGCGCCGTGGCTGTATCCGGCGTTCAGGCCCTCCACGCGGATGCTGCACGGGCGGTTGCCGTCGGGGCCGACGATCACGATGTTGTTGCTGTAGCGCAGGTACTCGTTGTCGCCGTTGGCGGCGCGGGCCTGGGGCGCCTCGTATTCGGCGAGCGTGTCGGCCACGTCGTCGGGGGAACCGCTGCACTCGTAGCGCGTCCCGTTCGCGTCGTGGGCGTACTCGTGGTAGTGGCCGGCGATGTAGGACCCGATGTTCTTCTGCAGCAAGATGATTCCGGGCACCAGGCAGGCGACGGCGGCCACCGCGAGCGCGCCCGCGATCGCGAACAGGCGGTTGCGGCTCATGGATGCCACCGGCTCGCCGTGTGCACCACCATGCCGCCCGACGCCACCCGGGCGGCCGGATACAGGTGCCAGGTCTGCCAGCGCCAGCCGGCACCGTCGGCCTCGGCGGCCAACGCGGTCAGCGCGGCGTCGTCACCGGGAAAAGAGCCGCCGAGCCAACCCTTTTCGCGCGCGCACCGGTCACGGAGATCACCGGCAATGCGGCGGAAGGTCGCCTCGCCGTACGTGTCGGTGCGGGATTCCAGGGAGTAGCCGGCGGTGGCCGTGCGCTCCGGCAGGTCGACGCCGTGGCCGCGCGCCGTGCAGGAGACCTCCTCGGAGAACCGGCCCGCGGCGTGCTCCACCGTGACGACGTGCGAGGCGCCGAGGACCCCGAGCAGCAGCGCGCCGCCGGCGGGGTGGGCCAGCAGGCAGGTCGCCAGGGGTGGCGGTGCGGGCGCGTTGAGGGCGAGCCCGAGGTTTTCGCCCGAGACGTCCGAAGGCGCTACGGCGAGCTGGTGAAGCGGCACCGACGCGCTCCTAGGAGGACGGGGAGAGCGGGGGCGCGGGATACACCGTCAGCTCGCCGGTCAGCACCGGCTTGCCGGTCGACACCTCCCACGGCGTGCCCGGTGCCCAGCGTTCGAACGAGAGCAGCGCGGACTCGTCGGAGTTGGCGCAGTCGACGAACTCCATCTCGCCGCCCGCCGGCAGACCCGTGGTGCCCTCCGTGGTGAACGAGGCGCGACCGCGTTCGGACTCGTGAAACGTCACCCCGTCGACGACATATTGGTCACCCGGCTGCAGCCGGACGTCCTTGCGGCTGACCCACATCGCCAGCTCGAGGCGCCCGTCGTCCTCCTCGACGCTGAACCAGATCGGCTGGTCGCCGCCCTCCAGCAGGTGCTCCCACCACACGAACGGGCCCTCGCGGTACGTCACCGACCCGCGCACCACGTAGTCGACTCCGCCGTAGCTGACGATGGCGCCCGGGCCGAGCTGGCGGGGGCCGAACTCCGGCATCGCGTTGAACGAGAGCGGGTCCTGACGTCCCCGGGGCGGGCCCGGCTGCTTGGGACGTCGCAAAGCGATGACGAGCACCACGATGGACGCGATGAACAGCACGATCGCGATAATGACCAGCAGTGATCCCACGCGAGCCCTTCCGTTGCCACCTTGCTCGAGCGAACGTCGGCTAAAGCTAACAGCTTTTCGGCGGATTCGGCGCTGGAACCTCCCGGCCGGGAATTGGGCGCTGCCGCCGCGTGTCCTCCGCGAGCCGGTCGGTCCCGCCCGCTAGGGTATCGAACAGCTGTTCTACAGGTGGGAGCGGGCAATGCGGGTGATGGGCGTCGACCCCGGGCTGACCCGATGCGGGCTGTCGGTCGTGGAAGCCGGGCGCGGGCGCAACGTGGTCGCGCTGGACGTCGACGTGGTGCGAACCCCCTCGGACGCGCCGCTGGCCAAGAGGTTGCTGGCCATCAGCGATGCCGTGGAGCACTGGCTGGCCACCCATCAGCCGGACGTCGTGGCGATCGAGCGGGTGTTCTCCCAGCTGAACGTGTCGACGGTGATGGGCACCGCGCAGGCCGGCGGGGTGGTCGCGCTGGCGGCGGCCAAGCGTGGCATCGACGTGCACTTCCACACCCCCAGCGAGGTCAAGGCCGCCGTGACCGGCAACGGCGGCGCGGACAAGGCCCAGGTCACCGCGATGGTCACGAAAATCCTTGCGCTGCAAGCCAAGCCGACGCCGGCCGACGCCGCCGACGCGCTGGCCCTGGCGATCTGTCATTGCTGGCGCGCGCCGATGCTGGCCCGGATGGCCGCCGCCGAGGCGCTGGCCGAACAGCAGCGGCACAAGTATCTGGCCAGACTGAAGGCCGCCCGATGATCGCCTCGGTGCGCGGCGAGGTGCTCGAGGTGGCGCTCGATCACGCGGTGATCGAGGCCGCCGGCGTCGGCTACCGGGTGAACGCGACGCCGTCGACGCTGGCGACGCTGCGCACGGGCACCGAGGCCCGGTTGATCACCGCGATGGTGGTGCGCGAGGACTCGCAGACGCTGTACGGGTTTCCAGACTCCGAGACCCGCGACCTGTTCCTGACCCTGCTGACGGTGTCGGGCGTCGGGCCCCGGCTGGCGATGGCGACGCTGGCCGTGCACGACGCCGCGGCGCTGCGGCAGGTGCTGCACGACAGTGATGTCGCCGCCCTGACCCGGGTTCCCGGTATCGGGAAACGCGGCGCCGAGCGGATGGTGCTCGAGCTGCGCGACAAGGTCGGCGCGGTGACGGCCGCACCGGGCGGCGCGTCGGTGGTGAACGGGCACGCGGTGCGGGGACCGGTGGTGGAGGCCCTGGTCGGCCTCGGCTTCCCGGTCAAACAGGCCGAAGAGGCCACCGACAAGGTGTTGGCCGCCGAGCAGGACGCGACGACGTCCGGTGCCCTGCGCGCCGCCCTGTCGCTGCTGGGCAAGTCGAAATGACGGACGACTTCGCCGACCGCGAGCTGTCCCCGGCGCTGGCCGTCGGGGAGGGGGACATCGACGTCAGCCTGCGGCCGCGTTCGCTGCGGGAGTTCATCGGCCAGCCCCGGGTGCGCGAACAGCTGCAACTGGTGATCGAGGGGGCCAAGAACCGCGGCAGCACCCCCGATCACATCCTGCTGTCGGGTCCGCCCGGGCTGGGCAAGACGTCGCTGGCCATGATCATCGCCGCCGAACTCGGGTCGTCGTTGCGGGTGACGTCGGGTCCCGCGCTGGAACGCGCCGGTGACCTGGCCGCCATGCTGTCCAACCTGGTCGAGCACGACGTGCTGTTCATCGACGAGATTCACCGCATCGCCCGGCCCGCCGAGGAAATGCTGTATCTGGCCATGGAGGACTTCCGGGTCGACGTGGTGGTGGGCAAGGGTCCCGGGGCGACGTCGATACCGCTGGAGGTGGCGCCCTTCACCCTGGTCGGCGCCACCACCCGCTCCGGCGCGCTGACCGGGCCGCTGCGCGACCGGTTCGGCTTCACCGCACACATGGACTTCTACGAGCCGGCCGAGCTGGAGCGCGTGCTGGCCCGCTCCGCCGGCATCCTGGGCATCGAGCTGGGCGCCGAGGCCGCCGAGGAGATCGCCCGCCGCTCGCGCGGCACGCCGCGCATCGCCAACCGGCTGCTGCGCCGGGTCCGGGACTTCGCCGAGGTCCGCGCCGACGGGGTGATCACCCGCGACGTCGCGAAGGCCGCGCTGGCGGTCTACGACGTCGACGAACTCGGCCTGGACCGGCTGGACCGGGCGGTGTTGTCGGCGCTGACCCGCAGCTTCGGCGGCGGGCCGGTCGGGGTGTCGACGCTGGCGGTGGCCGTGGGCGAGGAGGCCACCACCGTCGAGGAGGTGTGCGAGCCGTTCCTGGTCCGCGCCGGGATGGTCGCGCGTACGCCCCGCGGCCGGGTGGCCACCGCCCAGGCGTGGACGCACCTGGGCATGAGCCCGCCGCCGGGGGTCACGGGGCTGGGGCAACCGGGCCTGTTCGACTAGCGGACCCGACCATTACCAAATCGTGACCTGTCGGACGAGCAAGTCCTCAAAGGCCCGCCGAGCGCGCGGTTCGGCCCGCTCAGGCCATCGCCACCACGGGTAATCGGGCGCGGGACACCTTCGGCGCGGCCGCCGCGGGGTCGCACAGCAAACACCTAGGTGGTCCGCAGTCGGTTACGTGCGGTCCGGCAGGGGTAACCAGGGTCACAGCAGCAATACCTGTGAAGGAGATTCTGATGAGGACCACGCGCCACGACTACGAACGCCCTCGCGCGCTGTACATGCCACGTACCCGCGGCGCGCTGACCGGGCTACTCCTTGTTCTTCTCGGCGCCTGGGGGGCGCTGGTGCCGTTCTTCGGGGCCAACGTCGACTGGGCCTACATGTCCGACCCGGCATGGACCTGGACCACGGCCAAGGGTTGGCTCGAGGTGCTCCCCGGCGCCGCGGCCGCGGTGGGCGGCCTGCTGGTGCTGCTCTCCGGCAACCGCGCGAATGCGGTGTTGGGTGGCTGGCTGGCGGTCGTTGCCGGCGCCTGGTTCATCGTCGGCCGCGCGTTCGCGCCGACGCTGGGCATCGGCGACGTCGGGCAACCGATGGCCGCGACGGACGTGAAACGTGCCCTGCTCGAGATCACCTGCTTCACCGGCCTGGGGGCATTGATCGTGTTCCTGGGCGGGGCGGCCGTGGGGCGCCTGGCGGTGCGGCATGCGCGCGACGTCGTGGTGACGGAACCGGCGATGGCGGCCGGCGCCGTGCCGGCGGGTGAACCGGCCATGTACGACGAGACGCGCGGCGTGACCGCGGCGCGGACGGACCGGGCGGCGGCTGAGCCCCGCGGGCACGGCTTCTTCGGCCGGCGCGCCGGCGGCGGCTTGTTCCACCGGCACCACCACGCCGGCGTGTAGTGCGGTAACAGTCACGCGAGGGGCGTCGGTAGCGCTGAGCTACCGGCGCCTTTTCGCGTTGGGACGGCCCGGGCAACCGCAAGTCGGTAAAGTCCACCGGCACGCCGAGACACGCGGATGCCTGCGTCGCGCCGCAGGCCTCGACCGACGAGGAGGAGCGATGCTCACTGCCGGCCTGATATTCGCCGCACTCGCGGCGTTACTGCACGTGTACATCTTCGTGATGGAATCGTTGACCTGGACCTCGCCGCGCACCCGCGCCGCATTCGGCACCACGGCCGAGGAGGCCGAGACCACCAAGCTGCTGGCGTTCAACCAAGGCTTCTACAACTTGTTCCTGGCGGTCGTGACCGGAGTCGGCGTCGTCGCGATTGCCTTGCGGCACAACGCCGTTGGCGCGGCGTTGACCTTCGCCGGCGTCGGGTCGATGGCCGCGGCCGCGGTGGTGCTGCTGTTGTCCGCGCCGGACAAGGCGCGGGCGGCGGTGAGCCAGGGCGCCTTTCCGGCCGTCGCGATCGTGCTCTTGCTCCTCGCGCTCCACTAGTAACACCGGCCTCACCAGCCCCAATGGCCTCGGGGGGCGGTGGCTTTCGCGCGCCCCATGGGTTACGACTGGAAAACGCCGGGTACCCATCTCCGGCCGGAAATAGGCCCGGTATTCAACGAGGGGATGTCATGAAATACGCAGAAGACGGCCAATCCCGCGGGCTGAGCATGCCTCGCTCGCGTGGCGCGGTCAGCGGATTGCTCCTGGTCATCTTGGGAGCCTGGGGGGCGTTAATACCGTTTGTCGGACCGCGCTTCAACTTCGCCTACACACCCGACCGGGAGTGGGCATGGAGTACGGCCCGGGGGTGGCTCGAGGTCCTGCCGGGAGCCGCGACCGTGCTGGGCGGTCTGTTGTTGATCGTCGCCGGAAATCGGGTGGCGGCGATGCTGGGCGGTTGGCTGGCGGTGCTGGCCGGCGCCTGGTTCGTCGTCGGTGGTCAGCTCGCGCCGCTGTTGGGCATCGGCTCCGCCGGTGACCCGGTCGCCGCCACCGAACGCAAGCGCGCGGTGTTGGAGGTCACCTATTTCTCCGGCCTGGGTGCGCTGATCATCTTCGTGGCCGGTGTGGCGTTGGCGCGCACCGCCGTGCGCCTGGCGCGCGACGTGCAGCCGTTGGCGCCGGCGGGCGCCGCGGCGGCGCCGGGCGTCGCGCCGTACCGGGATTCGGCGTACGAGCCGGCCGAGGTTTCCTCGGGCGCGCTGACCAAGCCGCGCTCGGCGGCCGACCCGGAACCGAAGCGGGGGTGGCGTCGCCAACGCTCGGCGTCGGGAGCCAACGCCGCGTACCTGCGCTGGCCGCACCCGCAGCAGTAACGCGTACACAAAGGGCAATCGCCCAGCCCCGTCGGGGCTGGGCGATTGCTTTCTGGCGCTTTACAGCAGTCCGAGCAGCTGCAGGTCGGTGACGTACTTGACGATGACCGGCGCCGAGACATGGGGGATGTCTTTGTCGGGGCCGATCTTCGCCTCCTGCACCGCGGCGCGGAAGCGGTCGGTCGGTGCCATCGACCCGTTGATCGGCTTCTCGGGCTTCTGGTAGTTGTGCAGCAGCGGCAGCAGCGAGTACTGGCGTTGCCGCTCGGGCAGCGTCCGCATCGCCTGTTCGAACCGCCGCAGCCAGTCGCCGTAGTCGGCAATGCGCTGGATCCCGTAGCCGGCGTCGATCAGCCAGTCGACGTACTCGTCGAGACCGATGCCATCGTCGTACGGGTTCATCACGTGGTACGTCTGGAAACCGTCACCTCCGGGGACGTTGTCCAGCACCTGCGTGCCCAGCGTGGAGATCGACGAGGCGACGAACTCCACCGGCAGGCCGTCGTAGTGCGAACGCCGGCGGTTGCCCTCTGCGTCCAGTTCGTAGAACGAGCCGGGCGCGACACCGGTGGCGACCAGGCTCAGCATCAGCCGGGTGAACATGTCCGGCAGGTTGAGCTGTCCCGCATAGGTGGTGTCGGCCAGGATCATGTCGCAGCGGAACACCGCGACGGGCAGGCCGCACAGGTCGTGGGCCTCGCGCAGCAGCACCTCGCCGGCCCACTTGCTGTTGCCGTAGCCGTTGGCGTAGTTGTCGTTGATCGCCCGCGTCGCGCTGATCTGGCGGATGTCGGCGTCCTCGACGAACTGGCCCGGCGTGATCTGGTCGCCGACACCGATCGTCGACACGTAGGTGTAGGGCTTCAGCTTGGTGGTCAGCGCGATCCGGATCAGTTCGGCGGTGCCCAGCGCGTTGGGACCGAACAGCTCGCTGTACGGCAGCACGTGGTTGACCAGCGCGGCCGGGTCGACGATCAGGTCGACGGTGTCCGCGAGCCGCTGCCAGGTCTGCTGGTCGAGGCCCAGGTTGGCCTCGCCCTTGTCGCCGGCGATGACCTCCAGGTGGTCGGCGGCCAGTTCCTGGTAGTGCGCCACGAGCTTCGGGTCGCCCTGGGGAGAGCCGACGCCGAAGGTGTTGTCCAGCCGCGCGCGCGCCTCGTCGTCGGACTTGGCGCGCACCAGGGCGATCACCTTGCCGTCCACCAGGTCCATGCGCTCGAGCCACTCCAGCGCCAGGTAGCGGCCCAGGAAGCCGGTGGCGCCGGTCAGCAGCACCGTGCGCACCTCGGCGGCGGGGTTGGGCAGGCTGGGCGCGGCGGCCAGCGTCTCGGCCTCGAGGAACTTGTCCAGGGTGAGGTCGCCGGCGCGCACTGTGGTGGCATCGCGCCCGTGCACGGCGGCGAACGTGGGCCGCTTGGTGCCCTGGCGCTCGCCCTCGATGTAGCGGGCGATGGCCTGCAGGTCGCTGGCCGGGCTGACGATGACGCCCACCGGCACGTCGACGTCGAAGATCTCGCGCAACAGATTGCCGAATGTCAACGCCGACAACGAGTCTCCGCCGAGATCGGTGAAATGTGCGTCCGGGGTCAGCTCGGTGCCCGCCGTGCCGAGCATGGCCGCGGCGGCCCGGCTCACGGTCGCCAGCACGGGCGCGTCGGCGCCGTTGCGGCGCAGTTCGGCCAGCTCGTTGGCCTGCCCCTCGGCGAGCTCGGCGTAAAGCTGCTCGAGCCGCTCGCCGTAGTGCTGCTTCAGCTTCGGCCACGCCAGCTTGCGGATCCCGGTCAGCAGACCGTTCTCCAGGCTGAACGGTGTGGTCTCGACAATGAAGTCGCGCGGCACCTCGTAGGACTGCAGGCCGGCCTGACGCGCGACGTTCTGCAGCGAGTCGGCGATCTTCCCCTTGAGCGTGTCCAGGTCCCAGCGGGCCAGGGCCTCTTCGGTCGGCACGACGACGGCCAGCAGATAGGGCTGCGCGCTGTTGCCGTAGACGTAGATCTGGCGCACCAGCGGGCTGTTGCCGAACTCGGCCTCCAGCTTGGCCAGGGTCACGAATTCGCCCTGCGCCAGCTTCAGCACGTTGTTGCGGCGGTCGACGTACACCAGCTTGTCGGGTGCGACCTCGGCGAACACGTCGCCGGTCCGGTAGTAGCCGTCCTCGTCGAACACGTTGGCGGTGGTCTCGGCCCGCTTGTAGTAGCCGGGGAACATGTTCTCGGTCCGCAGCAACAGCTCACCGCGCGGGTAGGGCCGGTCGGTGCTGAAGTAACCCAGGTCGGGCACGTCGACGAGCTTGTAGTCGATCACCGGCGGCCGCTGGATCTCGCCGTCGAACAGCACCATCCCGGCCTCGGTCGAGCCGTAGCCGTCCCTCAGGTGCATCTCGAGCAGTGACTCGACCCAGGTGCGCAACTCCGGGGAGGTGGGCGCCGAGCCCGTCATCGCGAAGATGAACCGCCCGCCCAGCAGGTACTGCCGCTGCTCAGCGAGCACCTCCGCTGCGACCGCCTGGCGGTCGGCGCCTTCCGACAGCCGCCGCTCGACCTGGCGCTGGAACTCGCCGAACAGGGTCTCCCAGATGCGCGGCACGAAGTTCAGCTCGGTGGGCCGCACCAGCTCGAGGTCTTCCAGCAGCGTCGAGAGGTCGCTCTTGGCCGCGAAGTAGGCGGTGCCGCCGTTGCCGAGCGTGCCGTAGAGGATGCCGCGGCCCATGACGTGGCTCATCGGCATGAAGTTGAGGGTGATCGACGCGGCGCTCTCCCCGAACCAGTTCCTGCTGCCCCGGCGCCAGATCTTGGCGACGTTGCTCTGGGGGTACATCGCGCCCTTGGGCGCGCCGGTGCTGCCGGAGGTGTAGATGAGCAGGGCCAGCGGGTCGGGCTCCTCGCTGGTCGGCAGCGGCGCTTCCGGCAGCGCCTTGCCGCGCTCGAGGACCTCGGTCAGCGTCTCCACCACCACGCCGGCATCCGCCAGTCCCGCGCGTGCGGTTTCCAGCGCCTCGCGCTCGTCGTCGACCTCGGGGTGGTAGTCGAACACCACCAGCTTCGCGGGCCGGTGACCGCTGAGGATCAGCTCGACCGCATCGGGCAGCTGGTTGGCGCTGGCCGCGATGACGGTGGGCTCGGTCTCGGTCACGATCGGCTGCAGCGAGGTCAGCGACGCGCTGGTCTGCAGCGGGACCGAGATTGCGCTGATCGTCGCCAGCGCCATGTCGATGGTGGCGTAGTCGACGCTATTGAAGCCCAGCACGCAGACCCGGTCACCGACGTGCACCTCGTCGTTCGCCCAGGCGCGGCCGAGCGCCGCGACCCGCTCGCCAAGCTGACGGTAGGTGATGGTCTCGAAGCGGGGGAGCAGCTCGAGCCTGGTGCGCCCGGTCGCCGGGTCCGCGACGTACTCCGCCGCCCGGTGCGCGAGCGCCGGCCGGTCCGCATATCCCTCCATCACGGTCCGGATGACGTCCGGGAGTCGCATCCCCGGGGTCTCCAAGGCCGCTTCGACGGCCGGGTCCGGGCGCGCGGCGGCGAACTGCGGGTCGTTTGCGGTCAGGTCCTCGATGCGGCGCTCGAGCCGCTCGTCGTGGTTGATTGTCGACATAAACAATTCCCTCGCAATGAAAGATAGTGAGTAGTTTGGCGCCAACGCGCTAACGGATAGAACGTTAGCTAAAGTAATGGTATTCCACCATGACCGTGCCCCGGCCGGTGTTGTGAGATTGCCCACGCCACCCGATCGAATCCCCGGTTCTAGAGGTCGCCGAGCAGCCCGCCCAACACGTCGAGCCCCTCGCTCAGCAGCTCGTCGCTGATCGTCAGCGGCGGCAGGAGCCGGATGATGTTGCCGAACATGCCGCAGGTCAACACGACGACCCCGGCCGCGTGGGCGGCGGTGGACAGTTTCCGAGTGAGCTCGGCATCGGGCTCGGCCGACCCGGACTTCACCAACTCGATGGCGATCATGGCGCCCCGACCGCGCACATCGCCGATGCGGTCATCGCCGGCCTGCAGGCGCAACAGCGGTTCGGTGATCAGCCGTTCCAGCTGTTGGGCACGCTCGATCAGTCCGTCACTTTCGATCGTGTTGATGGTGGCCAGTGCGGCCGCACAAGCGACTGGGTTGCCGCCGAATGTGCCCCCCAAACCGCCGACGTGCGATGCATCCATGATCTGCGCGCGCCCGGTCACCGCCGACAGCGGCAGCCCGTCGGCGATGCCTTTGGCCGTGCAGATCAGGTCGGGTTGGATGCCCTCGTGTTCGCACGCGAACATCGCGCCGGTGCGCGCGAACCCGGTCTGCACCTCGTCGGCGATGAACACCACGTCGTTGTTGCGGCACCAGTCGAGCAGGGCGGGCAGGAATCCCTCGGCGGGCACGATGAACCCGCCCTCGCCGGCGATCGGCTCGATGATCACGGCGGCGAGGCTGTCGGCGCCGACCTGGCTCTCGATCACGTCGATCGCCCGGGCGGCGGCCTTCTCGCCGTCGGTCGCCAGCTCCTTGTCGAGCAGCCCGTCCCGGTAGGGGTAGGACACGGGGGCGCGATAGACCTCCGGCGCGAAGGGGCCGAAGCCGCTCTTGTACGGCTTGGACTTGGCGGTCAGCGCCATCGCCAGGTTGGTGCGGCCGTGGTAGGCGTGGTTGAACGCCACGACGGCGGGCTTGCGGGTGTGGGACCGGGCGATCTTGACGGCGTTCTCGACCGCCTCGGCGCCGGAATTGAACAACACCGTGCGCTTCTCGCCGGAGCCCGGCGTGATCCGGTTGAGCTCTTCGGCGACGGCGATGTACTGCTCGTACGGCACGACCATGAAGCACGTGTGGGTGAACTCGGCGACCTGCGCGCGCACCGCCTCCACCACCCGGGGCGAGGAGTTGCCGACGGTCGTCACCGCGATGCCGGAAGCCAGGTCGATGAGCCGGTTGCCGTCGACGTCCTCGATGATGCCGCCGAACGCGCGCGCGACGAACACCGGCAGCGAGACGTTGACCCCGTGCGACACCGCCGCCGCGCGGCGTTTGGTGAGTTCGAGCGAAGCGGGACCGGGGATTTCGGTGACCAGCTGGCGGGTCTGCTCGAGGCCGGCCACGATTTTCTCCTCACCGCGGCGCGCCTGTCACGTCGCGACCCAAGCCTATCCGGCCGGGCTTCGACGGGCCTCCCGTGCACCGCGGGGCTCGGGTGCGACCTGCGGCAATGGCACACTGGCCGTAACGAGGTGCGCGGCCCGCGGGTCGTCCCGGCACCAAATGCCCTTCGATGCCACTACGAAAAGACAGGCCCGTTCATGGAGAGTTTGATCCTGTTCCTGCCCTTCCTGCTGATCATGGGCGGGTTCATGTACTTCGCGTCGCGACGCCAGAAGCGCGCGATGCAGGCGACCATCGACCTGCACGAGTCGTTGCGGCCGGGCGACCGCGTGCACACGACGTCGGGCTTGGAGGCGACGGTCGTCGCGATCACCGACGACACCGTCGACCTGGAGATCGCGCCCGGTGTGGTGACGACGTGGATGAAGCTGGCCATCCGCGATCGGATCCTGCCCGATGACGACGAAGACCTGGCCGGCGCCGACGACTCCGACGACCTGGCGGAATTCGACGAGGGCCACCTGCCCAGGGAATCCTGACGCGAATCCCGGTCCGACGCCGCGGCGCCGGACCGCTTGCGCGACGGGCGCGTGCACGACACTAGGCTCAGTCCGGGGTAAGAACCGATACTCGAGGAGATAGAAGGAACGTGGCATCGTCTTCGGCGCCGGTGCACCCTGCCCGCTACCTGTCGGTCTTCTTGTTGCTGCTTGTCGGCGTGTATCTGCTGGTCTTCCTGACCGGGGACAAGCGCGCCGCCCCCAAGCTCGGCATCGACCTGCAGGGTGGCACCCGCGTCACGCTGACCGCACGCACGCCGGACGGGTCGCGCCCGAGCCGCGACGCGCTGGCCCAGGCGCAGCAGATCATCAGCGCGCGGGTCAACGGGCTGGGCGTCTCGGGCTCGGAGGTCGTGGTCGACGGCGACAACCTGGTCATCACCGTGCCGGGAAACGACGGCAACGAGGCCCGCAACCTCGGGCAGACCGCCCGGCTGTACATCCGCCCGGTGCTCAACTCGATGCCGGCGCAGGCGGTCCAGCCCAAGCCCGCCCCGAAAGCGCCGCCGCCCGGCCAGGCGCCGCCGCCGGGCCAGCCGGCACCCTCGGGCCAGCCGGCACCCGGGATGGCGCCGCCCCCGGGCCAGGCGCCGCCCGCGGGTCAGCCCGCGCCGGCTCAGCCCGCCCCGCCGCGCGGCCGCCCGTCTGCGCAACCG